>JBDTTW010000184.1:0-6869 GCA_039930405.1 bacterium | reverse complement strand
GTGTTCTTTGTGTCTTGCTCTGTGGTGAGCAATCCTTAACACCCACCACAGAGGCACAAAGCGCACAAAGGACGCACAGAGAATACGTCAGGCCACTACTCAGTTACCTGGAAGGAACAGCCCCGCGAAACTTTTCTGCACCAGCCCGTCGTCGATAAGTTTTTCCAGGTGTGCCAGCACCGCCTGCTCGGCCATCGCATGCGCTTTTGGCGAGACGTCGGTGTAAACACGAGCGACGATAGCCTGCGGCGTCGCGGCGCCCTCGCGCACTGCCCGCAGAATGTTTTGCTCACGTTCCAGCCGGTGAGAAATGTACTGGTCGAGTTTTGCGTAAGGATTTGCGATCGCCGGGCCATGGCCGCCAAAGATGACAGAAAGATTTGGCAACTCGCGCATGCGCCGCAGCGAAGCGAGATAGTTCCGCATGTTGCCTTCGGTAGGTTCGATCAAGACAGAACCCAGGCCGACGATGTTGTCACCCGAGATTAGCGTTCCAGTTCGCTCTTCATGAAAGCAAAGATGGCCGCGCGCGTGACCGGGCGTATGCATTGCCCGCAAACTTATCTCAGGCGTTCCTTGCAAATCGATTAAGTCGTTGTCCTCGATTAAGCGGTCGACTCGCACGCTTTCGCTTATTGGTTCGGCCGTTAATTTATGCGCCGCGACTTTTGTCTGTTCGCCCAAATGCTTTTTGAGAGCGTTCACGCCGCCAACATGATCCGGGTGCAGGTGCGTCAATACTATCTCGCGCAAGCTGCGGCCTGCGGCGAGCAAGTCAGCAACCGTTGCAGCCAGGGCCTGTTGTTCGTCTTCATAAGGCGAACCCGGATCGATGATCAGAAGTTCCTGTGAGGTGTAAATCAGGTAACAGCAAGTGTGCGTGGCCGGCGGCCGCGTGGGTGTGCGCACCGGAAAGCAGATGTAGTTCGGGCGAAACTCAATTCGCCTGGTGGGTTCGCCGTTCGCATTCGGCGCCGCCAGAAACCTGGGCACTAAGTCCTCCGTCAGCCCGCTGGCCAACGTTTTCAACGCCTGAAGCACCGGGGGAACCGCGAGAATCTCAGAACGCTGCCAACGCGCGACAGCATCACCGGCAGCGATCCAAGCCCCACTTTCCAGTTCTGCATCTGCACCGATCTGAGGATTCTGTTTCGGCGGGCAATTAACTAGAAAGAACAAAGTATCAAAGCGTCGCGCCGCGAACGGTGGGGTCACCCAACGTCCGACAAAGGTAAAATCACCGGCGTCGAGGTGCAGTTCATAATGTTTTAGAAGCGCAGGCCAGGACATGCGGCGCGACTCCAAATCGTCAAAAAGCGAATCGCGTTGACCCTTTGTTAACGCTGCTCCCCCGCGAGCTACCAGGACCCGAGTCTCTTCGAACAATTCACGGGCGGCGCAACTGATGGCCGCGCGCGTTTCCGCGTCCGCACAATTTTCAACCGGCGCCCGAACGTCTATCGCATCAAACTGGCCGCCGGGAAACGCGTGGTAGCCGCCGAGGAAAGCGAGCTTCTCGCTGCGCTTAACGAGAAACACTTCAGGATTTTCTGAATTGGTTTGGTGACGAAGAAGAATTACAGCCGCGGCGTCTTTGGGAGGAGTAATAGTTTGCATTCACCAATTTCATCTACGTAAGACCCAGAGTTTTAGACAGGATTAACAGGATTTACATGAACGGAATCTTGCTAATCACGTAAATCCTGTCAAAGGAAATTCTGGGGAATCATGACCAGCGGAAACGCTCACCGTCACCCGGTCCCCAGGGCACGCCGCGCATGTGATAGCCACCCTCTTCCCAGTAACCCGCTTGATCGTGCTCAAGAAAGCGCACTCCCTTAACCCACTTGGCCGACTTCCAGGCGTAGAGTTGGGGAATGATCAAACGCACTGGGCCACCGTGCTCGCGCGGAATCGGCTGACCATCGTGTGACCAGGCGAACAACGAATCTTCATTCAGGAAGTATTCGATCGGCACGTTGGTGGTCCAACCGTAATCGTAGGCAAGCGCCACGACAAACTTCGCTTCCGGTTTGACGCCCGCAAGTTTGGCAATCTCCCGCGCCGGTACGCCGCCCCAAACATTGTCCAACCGTGACCAGCGCGTGACGCAATGAAAATCGGCATAAACCTTCACCGCCGGCAGTTGCATGAATTCATCCAGCGCC
Organism: bacterium; assembly: GCA_039930405.1. Lineage (GTDB taxonomy): Bacteria > Acidobacteriota > Blastocatellia > Pyrinomonadales > Pyrinomonadaceae > PSRF01. The sequence continues at coordinate 4,701 of JBDTTW010000184.1, read as the reverse complement.
CACTGCAGCGGATTTTCGACTAAGCCGTCGACTGCAAACGACCAGGTCGTCAAATCAAAGTCCGGGGTGCCGTGGGCATCGAGCACCGGCCACTTTTTTGTGCGTGATTGTCCCGGCGGAATGCGATTTTCGCGACGCGTGTCCGGACTGATGATGTCTACGTCGGTGACTTCTTCAGGTTGGCGCGGCTCGCCGTTTTGATAAAGCGGATCTTTAATTAGGTTGTTTAGAAAACTCATCGGTAGTTTCTGCTGTATCTAATTTGTTGTCGGGAGCAGTTGTGTATTCAACTATTCCTTTCGCGACCTCAATTTTTGCGGAAATTCACCGGCGCTTCCGAGCAGCCTCTTTAATCTCTTCGTTAAATACCCAATGGTCCATGTTTGAGTGGCCGCGTTTGCCACCCTGTCCCGCATCGGGCTTGCCTTTCAAAATACCCATAAACGCATTGGCAACTAACCTTGCGCTACAATTAACGAATCAATCAGCGACCGTTCCTTGTCGACCAGTGTGCGCAGCGCGCCGCTGAACACGCGTTGCGATAACGAATGATCGCGCAACAGCAACGAGCGAAATTTTTCGGCATCCCATTTCAACGTGGTCGACGCGTCTTTCGCGCGCACCGACGCCGAGCGCGGGATGCCGCACAGGACGGCCAACTCTCCCAGGATCGCGCCGGGACCGGCTTCGGTCAGCACTAAATCTTTTCCCTGGCGCTGAACAAAAACTTCCAGCTTGCCGCTCAAAACAAGCAGAACAAACTCTGCGGTGTCGCCTTCTTTAAGCAGCACGTCTCCGGCCGCGTGTGGCACAACCTCGCCGGCATCGAGCAGTCTCCTGGTGCCGTTTTCGGTGAAGCCCTTGAACAACGGAAAGGTCGTCATCAGTTGGGAATGATTGTCCATAACGGTGCTCCGTTTTGCAGTCTCAAATTTTGAGAGGTTACGGCGTTACTTCTTTACATTGCGTTCCGCGAGTTTCAGCAACTCTTCCGGCATCCACTTGCCGAGCGCTTTTTGGGTAGGTCCTTCAATGCCGACAGTGCGATCGTGCCAATCATCGCGGTCGCCTTCAGGTCCGCGCTGGCTTTCATAGTTCTCGGTCTGTTCCAAACTCAAAATGATTCCGTTGGCAATCTCTTTCCAATCCTGAAACTGGATGCCGCGGCGCACCAGCGGCAGCCCGGCGGTCCAATCTTCTTCGGGCGCCCGCGCGTCCTGTTCCGGAATCGTCAAATTAAGTAGCGACGGAAACGGCTTGCCAGTAAATTCTTTAACCAGCTGCGCCTTGAGGTCTTTGTAGGATGTCTGCGGATTCTCGCGGCGCATTGCCTGCGCGCGACGAAAGAGATCGGCGACACTGGAATTTTCCTGGGCCATCGTGTGCGAATGTTGCTGGTTAATCTGATTGCTTGCGGCTAATACCTTACACGCGGCGCGCCGGAGGCACAACTCTGGATTAGTTGTTTTAATCGTAAAGCAAACTATTGGTTTGGGTTGGTTGTTTGGTCTTTAAATTGAGTGACAACGAGCCACCGCAAACTAACAGTTTGCTTTACGATGGTGGCGAGTCCCGTTGAATTCCTTCTCGAATCTAGTAAACTGCGAAGACATGTCTGAACCCATAGTTTCAACTCCGACGCCGGTTATGGCGGAGAAGAGTCTCGCGCCGTCGTGTCACTTCTGCGGCCGCGGACGCGATTCGCAAAGTCTTGCGACGCCGGCCAGCGCTGAGCTGGAAGGGCTGGTGCAGGCGAACATTCCCAGCAATGAATCGCCGGCCATATGCGCCGAGTGTCTTCAGCTTTTGCAAAGGGCAAAAGCCCAGGTCGACTCTCATCTCAGCATATTTGACCAGAACGATCATGTGTTGCCCACGCCCCTGCGGATGGACGCGCATGAAGCTTTCACCGGCCGCGGTGTGACGATCGCTTTTCTTGATTCCGGATTCTACGCGCATGAAGATCTTACAAAACCAAAAAATAGGATCGTCGCTTATCACAATATCTTTTCATTGGACGACGATCTCAGTGCGCTTAAGAAAAGTGACGTTGCGAGTTGGCATGGAATGATGACGTCGGTGGTGGCGGCGGGAAACGGTTACCTGTCGGAAGGTTTTTATCGCGGCATCGCTCCCGAGGCGAACGTCGTGCTGGTGAAAGTCGGCCGCACCGGTCGCATTCCGGAAAAAAACATTCAACAAGGTCTCGAGTGGATCATCGATCACGCGGCTGAATACCACATACGTGTCGTTAACATATCCGCGGGAGGCGATTTCGAACAAACGTATCTTGATAATCCTCTCTGTCAAACGGTGGATCGCGCCGTGCGCGCCGGGCTGATTGTTGTTTGCGCGGTTGGTAACGCCGGCATGGCGCCCGGTCATCCGGTGTTGCCGCCGGCCAGCTCGCCTGCGGCGATTTCAGTCGGCGGACTCGATGATCAGAATTCGCTGGATCGTGCCAGGCGCGGCATGTATCGCTCGTCGTATGGTCCAACCGTCGACGGGCTGCAAAAGCCCGAGGTTATCGCGCCGGGAATTTGGGTTGCCGCGCCGATACTGCCTTCCACTCCGACTTTCGATCAGGCGCAACTTTATTCAGCGCTTGACGCGGCAGCCGACGATGAGTTGCAGTCGATCATCGACTGCAGTCCCGGTGTCGACAAAGACCTTGATGGCGCGCGCGACCTGCTGGTTCCCTTGCTGCGCCAGTTGATCACGATCAAGTTGCGCGAAGGCAATGTGATTAATGGCAACTATAAATACGTCGACGGCACTTCATTCGCGTCGCCCATTGTTGCCTCGATTGTCGCGTGCATGCTGGAAGCGAATCCGGCGCTGACGCCGCAGCAAGTGAAACGAATTCTTATTGACACGGCTGAGCGCGTGCCGGGTGTTGAGATTGAACGGCAAGGTTGGGGCGTGGTCGTTCCGCGTAAAGCTGTCGAAGTAGCGCGGGCGATGCGCTCGTTCACAAACTGAAGCCTATGCCACCGAGGCTTATGCCACTGCTGTTGGACACTGGCGCGGGCGTGTGCAACAATTCGGGAAACCAACAAAGACAGCTAAGAGTTCGAATTTTATAGAGGAGTACCACCGAAACATGTCCGAGAACGAGACCGCAATCGGCGAGAATGCGAATGCCGAATCAGCGGTTAATACAAACGATACTGCCAACGCAGAGGTTAACGCCGGCGAGAGTGCGGCACCCGCAGCCGCAGCTCCGGTAGAAGATATTTCCTATCACGCCGTCGAGAAAGACGGAGTTGTAACGGCGATTTGGGAAATGCAGGGCCGCAAGCATGTCCGCACTATCGATCCGCGATCGCGTCAGGGGCAAGATATCCTCCGCTTGTACACGACTGAGCATCACGACGAAACCGCGCCCGCAGCAGCCAGCGAAGCAGCCTCGTCATAACCGAACCGCTGGCCTGGCGACTGATTTCTTACCCGCTCTGCTGCAAACGGCGCCAACGCTTCCGGTCGCTTGCGTGCGACCGCAACCCGCCTGTTCGAACATTCGCGTGCGCCATTAATCACGAACCAAAATTTGTTTGGAGAATTGTCGATGATCCGGCGAGCAACTATTGACGACACTACGACGCTGACGAACCTCGCTCATGCCGCCAAACGTTATTGGGGTTATCCCGAGCAGTGGATCAAGCAATGGCAGAATGAGCTGACAATCTCAAATGACTTCGTAAACGAAAACGAAGTGTACCTGTTGGTCAGCGAGGATAAGGTGCGCGGTTTTTATGCCCTCGTGTTGCGCGATGAGAAAGCTGAGCTGGAACACTTGTGGGTATCGCCGCAACACATTGGTACCGGCGTAGGCAAGGAACTCTTCACTCATGCCATGCAGCGCGCAGCCGACCGCGACGTTTCGGAAGTAGAACTCTCCGCCGATCCAAACGCTGAAGGCTTTTATCAGAAGATGGGCGCGCACCGCATCGGCGAGGTACGCGCGGACATGGATAACAAACCGCGCACGGTTCCCCGCCTCGCAATCAGCATCTCGAAAACCGTAAACCCTGAACCGTGAACTGTGATTACTGGGACCGCGGGCTACTCGATTTACTTTTGCAGAAGTCTCTTCTCATCCCGCTCCATCTTTTGCCGCAGATTCTTTGCCATGTGCTCGGCAGTACTCTTGTTGCCGTTGCGGGCTTCGACTTTGTAAGAAGCCACGGCGTACGCCACCACACCGCTGTGAAGATTCACCAACTGCATGCTGGCCTCGGATTCCGGTAGTCCGTGCCTAAAGATGATCTTTGCCCAGCCGGCTTTTTGAGATTCCGCGAAGCCGTTGATTTCAAAGTCTGCTTGTGACCTGTCAGCAACGACAATCAGGTTCACTCGTTTCTTCTGAAACGCAGCGACGAGATTATTTTCAAAACCCGGCAAGCCGGTAATATCAGCCACATAGACTCTCGAGCCGCCGGGGATGTAGGTGGGATCCGCGACCTTTCTCACTACGGACTTATTATCGGTCAGCGATGCACTAATCATGCGCACCCGGTCCTGTGCCGAAGCAGAAACACAGACGAGCACTATCAGCGACAGCAACACCGGGATCTGTTTTAGGAATTTCATTCTTTCTCCTTTGAACCACTCAAGAGAACCTTACCGTGGATCCTTTATCCGTTGCGGCGGATCGTTGCGCGGCGGCGGATCGTTGCGCGGCGGCGGATCGTTGCGCGG
>JBDTTW010000183.1:0-7030 GCA_039930405.1 bacterium | reverse complement strand
CCAACTGCACTTCCACATTCGGCATCGCCTGCCCATCCCGATCCACTATCCGCCCGCTAAGTTGAAGGAAATCAGGGGGAACAAGCGTGATGTCCTGGACCAGGTCGCCGACGATTGATCGGTTTGGGATAGTTACGCCGCGGAAGTTGCTTCCAGTTGGCGGCGTGGTCTTTAGATCGTAAGTGCCCAGCGGTACCGTCAGGATGTAATGCCCATTCGCGTCGCTAATTGAAGTAGCCACGACTAGCTGGCTCGACGAATTAATCGCTTCGATGGTCGCCCCGGCAATAGGGGTGTTCTGCGTATCTTTAACTGTGCCGGAAATAGTCGCGGTAACCATGCTGCTGTTTAGTAACAGCGAAACATTATTTGCACCAAAATTCGGCACGGCCAAATCAGGCTTGCTGTCTGCGTTGAAATTTCCCGTCGCCAGAATTCGCGGATCGGTTGCAACTGGAAAGTTCGTTGGCGTGCCCAGACTGCCGGCGCCATCGCCGAGCAGCAGCGAGACATTTGCCGCTCCGGAATTTGCTACGGCGATGTCCGACTTGCCGTCGCCATAGAAATCCGCAATTACAACTGAATAAGGACTGCTGCCGGCTGTAAAGTTCGTGGCGCCCGCAAAGCCGCCTAGCCCGTCGCCCAGCAAGACCGAGACGTTGCCCGAGGTGAAGTTCGCAATTATAAGATCGGGTTTGGCGTCACCATTGAGATCCCCTGTGGCTACCGAAACCGGGCCAGTGCCGACCCCGAAATTCACCGCTCCCGCCAAACTACCAGCGCCGTCGCCGAGGAGCAGGGAAACGTTATTCGAACCTTGGTTGGCTACCGCCAAATCAATTTTGCTGTCTTTATTAAAATCTCCCACTACGAGCGCGCGTGGGTTTGTGCCAACCGTGAAGTTAGTGACCGCGCCAAAGGCGCCCAGCCCGTTTCCCAGTGAAAGCGAAGCATTGCTGGAGTCGTAGTTGGCAACTGCTAGATCCAGTTTACTGTCGCCGTTCAAGTCAGCGGCGACCACAGCATACGGATGTACACCCGCGGTCAGGCTCGTGGGTGCGCTAAAATTGCCCGCTCCGTCGCCCAGCAGAATCGAGACATCGCCGGCATGGCTCACATCGCCATTGTTGGCGACTGCAAGATCCAGTTTGCTGTCGCCATTGAAGTCGCCGATAGCAATCGAGACGGGCGTAAGTCCCGCAGGGAAATTTGTTGCGGTACCAAAGCCTCCAGCTCCATCACCCAATAGGATCGAAATGTTTCCTGAACCAGAGTTTGCTACCGCGAGATCTGCTTTGTTGTCACCGTTAAAGTCGCCGACGCCCACTGCGTGCGGATTCGTGCCGGCAGGAAAATTTGTCGCGGCAGTGAAACTCGGTGTGCCGCTGCTAGCCTGCGAAACTGAAATCGCAAACCAGGTGAACAGAGCTAAAACGACTATGGGACAGAGTAAATAAAGAGCACGAGTCTCGAGGAAACGGGCGAAAAGGATTCGCCGTTTTCGGGTGAAGTTTGGATAAAGAATTTGGGGGCAATTCATTTCGATCGTGAACGCGACTCACTCCAGGTAAGAGAGCGAGAAACGAAAAAGGACGGGGTTCGGATTCACCATTGCTAAAAAAAGCCAGCGGGAGAAATGAAACCGGAAAAATGCGCTGGCAGAATTATCGCAGAAAACTGCTTAGCCTGCCTAGATCAAATTCAGCGAAACAGCGCTCTTAATTAGACGGCATTACAGGTGAGGTGGCCTAGAAAGAGTACTTCAAGGCAAACTGAATTCGGCGGGCAGGTGTTACTGTGCTGGTCGCTTGCCCGAAGCCTGGCGCCTCCAGAAAGCGAACGGGTATGCCAAAGTTTGCGCGGTTGATGAAATTGAAAATATCTACACGCAAGCTCACTTTGTGGCTGTTATCAATCGTGAAGTTCTTGATCACTGCCAGATTCAAATCGAGCAAGTTGCCGGCGCGAAAACTGTTACGGCCGATGCGACCGTCCTGACCAACGGCGGCGAGCATGCTTGCCGGATTGGTGGAGGTCAACTGTAACGGTTGCTGATGGTTGTTGGTTACCGTAATCCCGTTCGTGTTGTTAAGACGATCAGTAAGATTGCCATCAAGATTGACGTCAAAGATGCTGTTTACCGTAAACGGCTGTCCTGTTTGAAACTGACCGGTTCCCGCAAGCTGCAACCCGCCGGCGAGCGCGCGCAGTGCAGCACTACGACCCGCGAACTGCCCAAAGGCATAAATAAAACTGTAGGCAAAGCGATGGCGCGCATCGAAATTAGCCGGGCCGCTTTCAGCCTCCAGATCAAAACTGTCTTGTGGCAAAGCTGAAGCCCCCGCCATGTCGAATATATCGGACACGTCATCAGTTACTTTCGAAAACGTATAAGCCAGCTGGTACTGCAGACCGAAACCAAAGCGTCCGCGTGTTTGTAACTGCAGCGCGTCGTATCGCGAGTTTGCGGTAGATTCGAAACGCGTAACGGCGCCGACAGTGTTCACCGGCCTGCCGCCGGCGATGTTTCCTTGCGGCGTAATGTGCGCACCCGGCGGCAGCGCAAGTCCGAAGAACATCGGTTCGGCGCTTAGCAGCGTGCTGAAAGCGAGCGGGGTCAGCAGCGCATTAGTGCCAAGGTTTGGCGTAGTGAAGCGCAGTAGTTTGCGGCCGAGAGTACCAATGTAAGCAGCGGAAACGACAAAGTTGCGACCAACCTGCTGTTCCCAGGTGAAACTGAACTGATGCGCCATGGGCATCTCGAGTGTTTGCGCCGGCAGCGTAACTCCGAAACCACTTAACGCTGGCACCGGTCCGCCGCCAACCAGATTCACGATGCCGGCAATCTGCGCAAAGGTGAGCGCCGGGTTCAGCGTGTTGAGCGTGCCCGGTCTAACTATCCTTGTCCCAAAGAGCGTTGCTGACTGTGGGTTGATGAATTCGAAGGGACAACGATTGGCTAACTGACAAGAATCTCCAAAGGGACTGGTGCCGGGAACAAAACGCAGGTTGGCAAAACCACCGGCCAGATCGATCGTCAAAAAAGTCGGATACACATTCCGCGACTGGCTCGCTACCGCGCCCAGAATCTGATCATAGAAAAGACCATAGCCACCCCGGAAGACCGTGGTGTGTTCCCTGCCAAACAAATCGGGCGAGTAAGCAATGCCAACGCGTGGGGCGAAATTATTCCGGTCGGGGTCATAGATCCTGGTGCGATTGCCAATGAAGCTTCGCAAACCCGGCGCCAGGCTAAGCGCGGGATCATTGAAAGTGCTTTCAATACGATTGTTCACTTCGCTTACCGGCGTGTTGTACTCGTACCGCAGGCCATACGACAGCGACAGCCGAGAATTGATGCGCCAACTATCCTGACCAAAGAAATCGAGTTGGTAAAAGCGCAAACCAATCTCGGATTCCCCTCCCGTCGCCAGCGTTTGAGAAAAACCGCTGGCGGCGGACGCGGCGGCAAACGTTTCTGGACGAATAAAACGATTAGTGTAAGCAAACGCGCCTGCCTGGGTGAGCGCGACTTCCGGCGCTCCATTAAAAGTAATTAGCGAGCGCGCATTTCTCGGTAGCGCACTGTTTAGTTCGGTGCGCCGCGCATCAACTCCAAAGGTCGCCGTGTGATTGCGCGCGCGATACGTAAGCGTGTCGGCGGCTTGATAGGTATTGTTCACCCGGCTTTGCGGAAAATTAAAGACATCGACACCCACCGAACTGAAGCCAGCGAGATTGACCTGGCCCACCACGCCCAGGGCGGCTTCGGTGCGCGGCGCAGAAGTGACCGTTGTATAAAGGACTGGTCCGGTGTTGGGGCCAAAATCGACGTTGGTAATCACCCTCGGCAAAGTTGAGTTAAGGATCAACGGCGCATTCAAGAGAAAGGCTGTGTCTGGAAGATTGTCGCTTGCTCTCAGGAAAGTCTGGTCGCGCAGCTCCTCAAAGTTTAATCGTGTCCGTCCATATGAAAGGCGCACTTGATTGAACAGCGAATTGGTGGCTGCCGGACTGCTGACGTTTCCGTTGAGAAAGAACGAAAAGTTTTGTGTGCGAACGTTTGAGCGAATCGCTGAAAAGATGGCGCCGCCGACCGCAGGAATGTCGCGCCAGTCGTCCGTAAAGTTATAACGAGCGGTTGCGGTTTGCTGCCTTCCCCGCACCTTAAAGTTGCTGTCAAACTTGCCGGAAAGCACTTTGCCCTGGGCGCTTGCCGGCAACACCTGGGTGAACGTGTTGGCGCCGTAGATTCCGTTGGGATTGTTGGGAAAAGGGTAGAGACTAAAAACAGCATCGCCTTGCGAGGTCGTCGGATAAGCGAAGACCTGATCGATCAGATTGCCATTCGCATCACGCCGGCCAAACGGATCGCGAGAAATTGCAGTGGCGCCGGTAGCAAAGACGCCGCGCTGCTCGATCGTCGGCACGGCAAAGCTTTGTTCTTTACTGGCGTTGACGACTTGACCTTCAGCCGCAAGGAAATAAAACATCCGGTCAATCGCGAGTGGGCCGCCCAGCACCAAGCCGCCCTGCCCGGCAGTAAACGAGTCCTTGCCGCCGCTCTGGTTGCGCACGCTAAGCGGCTGACCATTCAACAACACCGGCTGGCCACTTGCTGTACGCAATGGTGAGACGGTCGTGCCGTTGGTCGTGTCAAAAATATTTCGCGCATTCAACTGACTGGAATTGAATATTCCGTAAACGCTTCCGTGAGTTTCGTTGCCTCCGGATTTGGATACCGCATTCACCTGCGCTCCAATGTTTCGTCCGAACTGCGCCGGAGCCAGCAGCGTGATCACCTGGTACTCCTGAATTGATTCGATCGGCTGTGGCACTAACGCCAGGAATCCCTGACGCCTTACCCCGATGTCCTCATCATTATTATCGGAGCCATCGACGGTGAAGTTGTTAGCTCGCGAGCGCAATCCGTTAACTGAAAATTGCCCGGCCGAACCAACTCCCGCGCCCACGCCGGGACCCGCAACGCCGCCGAGAGTTTGTGGCGGCGGCACCACCCCCGGAAGCAGAAGTGCCAGCTCGTCAAAAGTGCGTGTGATCGTCGTACCGCCGAGTGGCAGCGATGCAACCTCTTCTTCAGTAAAGGATCCGCTCCTGCGGCCATCAGTCGTAACGATGGTGGCCCGAATGTCGGTATCCTCGACAGTCGTTGAAATTGCCGGCGTCGGCGTGGCGGTTGCGGCTGGTGCGACTGGATCGAGTGCCACCGGCACGGGTACCACTTCGCCGGTGTAAGTTATGCGCAGACGCTGCGGCACTTCTTTCGTCTGGTATCCCGGCAGCGAAACGCGAACTGTGTAGACGCCAGGCAACAGCAGGCCCTGGTAGAAGCGGCCACGATAATCGGTGCGCAGAGTGTAAATCAGACTCGTTTGCTGGTTAACGATTTCCACCGACGCACCCTTGAGGGCGGCTCCCGTCTGGCTGTCGCTAACGACTCCCTCGAAGGCGCCCGTGACCGTGTCCTGGGCCTTTACCAAGGTTGCTGTTCCCAGTATGAAGGCACTCAAGGTTAGTAATAAGCCAAACCTAAGCAGCCGTTTCGCTAGTCGCCTGCACTGATCGATGACTGATTCCACTTGATCCACCTTTTTATTTTTTTTCGCCAACGCTGGAGGCCAGCAATCGCGCACCCCACTGGCGTTTATCTTTCACGTGTTGCACGTGGCAGGAGATGCAGTTTGGTTTGTCCTGGGCAATTACTATGCGATTTGTGGCGGATTCATTACTGCCGTTATGGCACTTGGCGCAAGTAGTACGCGGCGTTTGCCGATCTATGGGATTGAAAGTCTTATGACAACTCGAGCACGACAACTCTCCTTCAGCATTACCGGTCATCCCCGGCACAACGCGCACGCGCTGCACGTGCAGCGAATGAAACTGCTTGCTGTGCCACGCTTCGTCCGTGTCCGTCGGCAGACGCGTAATCGCGATCTGTTTGCCGGCCCACTCATCCGCATCCAGTCCCTGCCAGATCCAATGCTCATCTTTCGCCGGGTAACCAAACGTTCCGCCGTGCGGTGTTGAAACCTTGTGACCGTTGTAGGTTTTCTTGTTCGCGTCGTTGTGGCAATCGCTGCAACCGATCAGCGCTGCTTCGGCTGCTTTGAAATCTGCGCCGCGATGTTCGGCGTGGCAGGAAACGCAGCCGATGCTCGCGACTGCATGAGGTTGAATGACTGTCGCAACAAAAGCTTCCGCCGTGTGGCATGAGGAACAATTCTTTTCCATATTGCCCCTGAACGAGTGGCAACCCGTGCAGGAGTCTCCATTCGCGCGCGCGGCGATTGGCGGAAACAGATCAAGTTGAGTTTTCGCGTGCGCGTGCGAAACCGGGGCTGGCGCATAAGCGCTCGCGTACCAGTAAGCGGCGGCGATCGAAAGCAACGCAATTGCTATCGCGCCCCACGAAAAGAAGGAAACCGGCCAACGTGAAAGTAGATCGCTGGTGGGGTGCCAGTTGAACTGCGTCTTGCCGGTGCGTCGTTGGCTCCTGGGAAACAGCGGCGAAGGCTTGACCATTTTGCCGGCCTCACGAATGCGCTTGTCCCAAAAAATATCCAGCGTCTTATCGCCTTGCAAAGGCGCCGCGCGCGATTTCGCTGGCGGCTTTTTTCCTTCAGCCGGCACAACGAGCGGCAAAAGTTTTGCGGTGCTTAAATCCGGACTGCTGGAACCAACCGCTTCCGACTGCCGGCTGATTTGTAGTGAAACCTTAATGGAGAGTGCGCCATCCGCTTCGTCAATCTCGAGGATAAAAGGCCCGACTTCCAAAACGTCGCCGGCCGCCAGCGCTTCATTATGTTCAACCGCCCTACCGTTGAGCTTGACTGGATTCGACGGCCGAAGCGCAAACAAATAATAATTCCCAGCGGCGACCTTGATGCCGGCCTGAACCCGCGAGACCGCCGGATGATTCAGCAGCAACTCACAATCCAGCAGGCGGCCGATCAGCAAACTGTCGCCCATCACCGTCAGCGGATCCTGAACCAGGTCCTCGCGAATGATT
>JBDTTW010000182.1:0-3325 GCA_039930405.1 bacterium | reverse complement strand
TGAAAATAAAAAGAGACATCTTGACTACTGTTACATCCTGGTTCCTTTCTTGATCTGCGCGTATCCGCGTTAATTCGCGGCTAATTCTGTCCTTCCCGCATAAACATGAGCGCTGCGGTGTGTTAGTCTACGACCAAGTACAGTGGTCACCCAGGTCGACAAGCGCACAACCCGAATCCGAAATCGCGCGCGCAAAATGCGCACGCGGGCGCGCGATACCCGCCGCGAACTTGAACGTATCGCTGCTACCCCCACCCTCGGCGGACTTTTTCTTTCACTTCTAAAAATCGGCATCGTTGGCTTTGGTGGCGGTTACGCAGTCATCTCGCAGATCCGTTCGTTGGTGGTGCATCAACGTCGTTGGCTAACTGAACAGGACTTTTCAGCCGGTTTTGCGCTCGCGCAAACTTTGCCTGGCACAGCCGCCGGCAACACCGCTACTTACGTCGGTTTGCGATTGCGCGGGTGGCGCGGCGCCGTCGTTGCTATCACCGGCTTCATTCTCCCTTCAATGCTGATGATGATCGTGCTGGCAATTCTCTACCGGCACCTGCGTTATTTGCCCGATACGGACCGGCTGTTTCGCGGCTTGAACGCTGCAGTCGTCGCGTTAGTGATCGTTACCGCGTGGCGCATCGGGCGCAACACACTTTACAAACCGTGGCAGTGGCTGCTGGCAGTGCTTTCATGTTTGGTAGTCGCCTTCTTTAGCGCGACCGTGATTGAGGTAGTGCTGGCTGCCGGCCTCGTCGGCATCTTCATTGACTCGTTCGCTGAAAAACAACTGCGCAAATTGGGACGACTTCAGGGTGTCGCGTCGCGACGCAAGCGCATCTCCGCGCGCGTCACCTTACAAAGGCGACGTCGTCACATGCGCGAGACCCATTTCGTTGGCGGTTACATAACGCGGGCGATGGCGGACGAGCGGGTTCGACAGGCAGAACTCGAGGCGGCTCGAGATGAACAAGCAGAACGGGAAAAGCCACAAGGTGGTGGGACTAAACTCGGGTCGGCGATTTTGTTGGGCGCCTCAATGCCGATCTTCGCGAAGGTCGGACTGTTGCTGTTGCTGTCGACGATCTTTCTGCGCATGGGGGCGGTGACTTTTGGTGGCGGCTTTGTAATGATTCCTTTGATCGAAGCGGAAGTTGTCGATGCCCATCATTGGCTGACGCATCAGGAGTTCGTCGATGCCGCGGCGCTGGGACAGATCACGCCGGGTCCCGTTTTGATCATGGCGACGTTCATCGGTTATCGCGTGGCGGGAACGCTCGGGGCGATTGTGGCGACGATCAGCATTTTTCTGCCGTCGTTCTTGATGACTGTGGTGGCTGGCTCCTCACTGGCGCGTTTCCAAAACAACAGAATTGTCCAGTCGTTTTTGAAAGGGGTCACACCGGCGGTGGTCGGATTGTTGGTTGCGGCCGGTATCAGCATCGGACGCGCCGGTATTCACACCTGGGCCGGTTTGCTCATTGCCATCCTCGCCGGCTTTGTCTTGATTCGTTATCGACCCAATGCAATTTGGGTGATTCTCGGCGCCGGAATATTGCGCTTCGTCGTTGGTTTCTTCCTGCCCTAATCCCCGACGCACACCAGGTCATTAGGAAGAAACTAGTCCTCTCACTCTAAAACTCAAAGTCAATCGAGAAGCGCATTTGTCGCGGGGCGGCAAACGACGTCGGCATGCGGAACGTCGAAAGCGGCGTCGCGCTCGAACCGTAGAACGAATTGAGACCGAGCACATTTGGGTGATTGAAAAGATTGAAAGCCTCTACCACGAGATCGAGCCTTCGTCGTTCGCCGAAAGGAAAGTATTTCAGGGCCCGAATATCGACGTTGATAAAGCTTGGCGTGTGCAGACTGTTTCTTGCCAAACCAAGCGGTCGTGAGGTTAAAGGAAAAGCACCGCTTCGTTCTTCGTCACTTCCGGTTAAAGGGTTAACTGGTCGCCCGCTGCTGAGGGTGACAATGGGCGCAATCTCAATATGGCCCAGAACGGTTCCCAGCAAATCATCCGCTTCCTTGTTACCGCCTTTGCTTCCTTCCTCTTCACCGAACGGCAGATCAAATAGGGAGCTCACGACGAAGCGTTGACGGACGTCCTGACGCGAGAGCGCGCGTTCTGCTCGCAAGTCAAAAGGATTTTGCGGCTGTTCATCAAAGTCAGAAGCGTCGTCAGTAGTTTTCGACAGCGTGTAAGAGGCAAGCAGTTCGAATTCGTTACTCAGTCTCTTGTTAAGCGCCAACGTCAGACCGTTGTAAGTAGAGTTTGCCGAATCTTCAATCTGGTAGATCGCATCAAAACGCGGATCGCTTCTTCCCGGTCCAAAAACTGCGCGACCAAATTGCTGCGCGGTGGGATTTGGAATGGCGAGCGTAGCTGCGTTTGCCGCCGTCAGAATCACAGGCGCCAACAAATTGGTGTTGCGGATGCGCGGAAGATGAATCCCGCGCGTAAAGAGGTAGTCAGCCCGTAGCGTGATATCGCGACTCAAAAGTCGTTCGACACCGGCATTAATCTGACGGCTGTAGGGTGTAACGAAATTCGGATCGGCGCGGAAGATCGACGGAGCGATACCGGCAATTGGATTAACGGCACGACCACCTGCCGAAGCCGCAAAAATGTTCGCCGCGGCCTGGTCGCCGGCTATCTGTTCAAAGCTTTGCACACCGTTTTTCTGAATCGCGCGGTTGAGAAATGCGAGCGGCAGCCGATCATAGAAAAGTCCAAACCCGACGCGTACCACCCATTCTTTTCCGGGACTCCAGGCTACGCCGAGCCGCGGACCGAGATTGTTTTTGTCAGTTGGAAATGGCGGCGGCAGGCGCTCAACGTCGTAGCGGATGCCCAGGTTAAAAGTTAGCTTGGGTGTGGCGCGCCATTGATTCTGCAGAAACGCAGCGAAACTCGTCACCCCGAATTGATTTGCTGACGCGCCAAACGCCTGTCGCCAAAGAGAGGGGCGACCAGCGAAAAAATCGTCAACGGTGCGAAAGATGAAGAGACCCCCAAACCCATCACGCGCGTCGTTCCGGAGTGAAACGTGATTGACGGTCAGGCCGCCTTTCCACTCGCTGCGCCCATTTAGCGATGAAATGTTGTCTACAATTTGCTCGCGTGTTTCGCGCCGTGTCGCATCGGCGTCGAAGGGGCGGCCAAAGCGAGCGACGCCAACAATCTCTACCCCTGGCCCGACCGTATCGCCGGCACGCGTTAATACGCGCCGCTCGCTGACCTGAAAGCGGAAGTCATTAACCAGCTTTGATGAAAGCACGGAGATCGCTGAGGTGGTCCATTGATAGTCTTTTGTGTAAACCGAAC
>JBDTTW010000181.1:0-2373 GCA_039930405.1 bacterium | reverse complement strand
CGCCGAGTTGAGAATCATGCGCCTCGCCTGGTCCATTTACGGCGCAACCCATGATCGAAAGATGCAATGGCTCTTCAACGTGCGCCAGCCGCCGTTCGATCTCAGTAACAATCTCGACGAAGTTGTCTACATCAAGACGTCCGCAGGTGGGACAGGCAACGACGGTGACGCCGCGCGTGCGCAAGCCGAGCGACTTCACAATCTCCCAGGCAACGCGCACTTCTTCCTGCGGTTCAGCCGCCAGCGAAACGCGAATCGTGTCGCCAATGCCTTCATGCAACAAAATTCCCAGACCGATTGATGATTTGATCGTGCCGCCGAAAGCCGTGCCGGCCTCAGTCACCCCGAGATGAAATGGATAGTCAACTTTTTCGGCAAGCAAACGATAGGCCGCAACGGTGCGTTGAACGTCCGAAGCTTTCAGCGAAATGATCGTGTCGGTGAATCCCAGGTCCTCGAGAATTTGAATGTGGCGCAGCGCGGATTCAACCATCGCTTCCGGAGTCGCAGTGCCATATTTCGCCAGCAAATCCTTTTCGAGCGAGCCGCCGTTGACGCCAATGCGAATCGGTACTTTCTGGGCCTGCGCCGCGCGCACCACCTCGACGATGCGTTCATGCTTGCCGATGTTTCCCGGATTCAGCCGCAGCTTGTCGATGCCGGCTTCCAACGCCAGCAACGCCAACTTGTAGTGGAAATGGATGTCTGCCACTAGCGGCACGTCAGGTACGCGCTTGCGAATCTCTTTTAGCGCGATAGCCGCATCATTGTCGGGAACCGCGAGCCGCACAATCTCGCAACCGGCATTAACCATCTCTTCAATTTGCGCTACGGTTTCGCCGACGTTCGCGGTGTCGGTCTTAGTCATTGACTGAATGACAACCGGCGCGCCGCCGCCAATTTGCAAATGCTTAACCTGAACTGCTTTCGACTTTCGCATAAACAATTAGTCCAAAGTCCAAGGTCCAAAGTCCAAAGTCTGTTTCTCAAAGTCGACCGAAAACGTCACCAGGTCTGCATGCCAACCAGCTATTAGCTCGTTATAAAACCGAGTTTGACTTGGGACTTTCGACATTGGACTTTGGACCAATATTTACTTCGCTGGCGTTGTCGCTGCCGGCGGATTGTTGGTGCCGCGCCAGATCGATGCCTGCTTCAAAAGGTCGTTGGTAATCACAAAGACCATCAATAGAATTACAAATACAAATCCGACTTGTTGGATGCGTTCCCGCACACGCAGCGACAGTGTCAGTCCCACCATCGCCAAAAGACCTTCAATCAACAGCAGAAAAATTGCGCCGCCATCCAGCACGGGTATTGGCAATAGATTGAAGACGCCGAGGTTCAAACTGAGGAAAGCCAGCGTTGTGAAAAGTCCGCCCCAACCAAATCTTTCCACCGACGTTGAGGCGACTTTGTAGATTCCCACCGGTCCCGAAAGCGTGTTGCGCGCTGAACGTTGGCCGGTAAAGAACTGGCCCAAAGCTTTTCCAGTGAGGCGCAGGATTTCCAGGTTGTTATCAACTGCATACTTGCCGGCCGTTGCCACACTCGCCTGGTTCAGCGGAATCTCCTCGTCAGGCTTAAACCCCAGGCGCTCGCGGCCGTCGGCAAGTTTTCGCGCCGTGGCAGTAATGTTTACCGGACGCCCATCTCGATTGACGCCCAGCGTGATCGGCTCGCCTTTATGATCGCGTATGAATTGCGTTACTTGTTCCGCGCTATGAACGGGCTGGCCAGATACCGTCAAAACCCGGTCGCCCGGTTGCAGGCCTGCTTCTGCCGCCGGCGTGTTCGGCTCAACTTCGCGAACCACCACCGGCAAATCGCCGTAGTCAGGGATGAAGTCGAGAAATCCGGCAGTTTCACCGTCCTCAACATGTGCCGTCGGTGTGATCGTCAGTTGCTGGCGTTGCCCGTTGCGTTCGACAACGACCGGCAGCGCCTGGCCCGGCGACAAGAGCGCATCGCCGCGAATGGTGTCCCACTTCGGATTATCAATCCCGTTGAATGCGACGATGCGATCGCCGCGCTGCAGTCCGGCTATCTGCGCGGCGCCACCGTTCGCGATGCTGCTAACGACTGGAGCGGGCGTAGCGGGAACTCCATAAATCATTGCGCCTGCGAACGGAATTGCCAGCGCTGTAATAATGTTCATCACTGGTCCGGCAATCGCAACCAGAATTCGTTGCCACCGCGGACGAAGATCAAACCTCTCGCTGTCAGGTATATCGGAAGCGCCTTCGCCCTCAATCGGAGCGTTGGATTCGTCGCCACCGAGTTTTACATAACCACCCAACGGGATTGCTGAGACGCGATAATCGGTTTGGCCCCACTTCACCCCGAACAGGCGCGGCCCAAAGCCGGCGGAAA
>JBDTTW010000180.1:0-10141 GCA_039930405.1 bacterium | reverse complement strand
CTTGAACACGCGTGGCCCGTCTATTCTTATATCGTCGTTGCGATCAAATCGGGTAAGGCTGAAGATTTGCGTTCCTGGGAAATGCAAACAGATCGAACGCGCTTTGCAGAGGAAGAGATCCTGAAAGGAAATTGAGATGTTGGTTACCATTGCCATACCCACGGCCCTGCGCAATTTTGCAGAGGGGAAGTCGCGCATCGCGTTGCAGGCCGCAACTGCCGGAGAAGCCCTCAATCAGTTGAGTTCACAATACGCCGAGCTGCGCCGTCACCTTTACGACGACCAAAACAAGCTGCGAAGTTTTGTGAACGTCTACCTCAACGATGAAGACATCCGCCATCAATCCGGACCGGACACACCATTGAAAGATGGCGACACCTTAATGATCGTTCCTTCAATCGCAGGCGGCGCAACTGCTGAAGCGGATGTGAAAGAGTTGCCCGCGCTTTCGAATGAAGAAATCGCGCGTTACAGCCGTCACTTGATCATGCCCGAGGTTGGGCTCGAAGGGCAGAGGCGATTAAAAGCTGCCAGCGTGCTGGCGATTGGTACTGGAGGATTAGGCGCGCCCCTCGGTATGTATCTGGCCGCAGCCGGCGTCGGCCGTCTCGGGCTGGTTGATTTCGATGTGGTTGATTCGTCCAACCTGCAACGGCAGATTGTGCACGGCACTAAAGACGTGGGCCGGCGAAAAGTCGATTCAGCGCGAGAGCGACTCGCCGATATCAATCCGCATATTGAAATTGAAACCCACGACATCAGACTGACCAGCGACAACGCGCTCGCTCTCTTTAAGAACTACGACATCATTGTTGATGGCACCGATAACTTTCCCACTCGCTACCTTGTCAACGATGCCTGCGTGTTGACCGGCAAGCCAAATGTTTACGGCTCGATATTCCGTTTTGAAGGCCAGGCAAGTGTGTTTTGGGCCGAGCGTGGTGCGTGCTATCGCTGTCTTTATCCTGAACCACCGCCGCCCGGCCTGGTCCCATCATGCGCGGAGGGCGGCGTGCTTGGCGTGCTGCCGGGAATCGTCGGCGCAATCCAGGCAAACGAGACGATCAAGATAATTCTCGGCGCGGAAGACACGTTGGTAAATCGACTCCTGCTGTTTGATGCTTGGCACATGAAGTTTCGCGAGTTTAAGCTGCGCAAAGATCCCAATTGCCCAGTCTGCGGCGAGAACCCCACTATCAAGGAATTGATTGACTATGAACAGTTCTGCGGTGTGGCTCCGTCGCAGCAGGCTGCAGCGCCGCAGTTAAACGAAATCACCGCCACGGAACTAAAGCAACGGCTGGATCGTGGAGACGATATCCAGATCATCGACGTGCGCGAACCACACGAGTATGAAATTGCCCGCATGCCGGATACCAGGTTGATTCCCCTCGCGCAGGTAGTCAATCGCATGAGCGAGATTGACGCGTCGCGCGAAACAGTCGTGCACTGCAAGGGCGGTGTGCGCAGCGCCAAAGCGATCGAGGCGTTGACGCAGGCTGGCTTTAACGGAAAGCTGGTAAATCTCAAAGGCGGGATCAGCGCCTGGTCCGATGAAGTCGATCCAAGCGTGGCGAAGTATTAGGCAACACCGGTCTGTAGCTTGTCCTTGTTAAGCGCATGGGGATGAGACTTGGTCCACGGGCTGATGTTTCGGTCTTGTTCATTCTTGTGGCTGTGTGATAACCTCCGCGCCAAGTCCAGATCGTTTTCGAATTCACCCAAAATCGTCAAACTGTTTTCGTGAAAACCGTGTCATTGTGCGCGAAGCTCACGAAAGCTACTGGCTCAACTATAAATTCCCCAGGAGAAAAAAACGCATGAAAAGAATTATGATGGCGGCTTTCGTTTTTGTCGCGCTTTCAATCCCCGCAGTTTGCCCGGCCCAAAAGGCTATGGGCAACAAAGCCGGACTCGAGAAGACGGTGAACGCTTTTTTTGAACTCGTAAAGGCAAGCAATGCCGACAAAATAAAGGGCTACTACACCACCGATTACAGTTTTACCGGACCCGACGGCAAGATGGTTAACGCCGAAGAGCGGGTCAAGATGATGAAAGACGGGACCGGGCCAAAGGTTACAGCCTATTCGGATATTGCTGTTCGAACTTACGGAAACTCGGGACTCGCGACCGGGTTAGTGACAACCAGCAACTCAAGTGGCGCAACCCAACAATCGCGATTCATCCAGGTTTGGGTATGGAAGGCAAGCCGGTGGTGGCTGGCAGCGAGTCAGGTAACGCCGATCGCATAAGGCGAGTCAGCGAACCTGTCAGACATACTACCTTACCAGGTCTCAGGGAGCGGACGACTGAATTGGTCTCAGTTGTCCGCTTTGTCCGTTTTAAATGCGTGAAGACAACTGCTGATCCGACTTGATTGCGGCTTTGCGGTTGCTCGCCGACGGTATTCGGGAGTTAAATAAGAAACTCAAAAACAGCATGGTCGGCACAACCTTAGGGAACTACAAGATTCTTGAAAAACTCGGCGCGGGCGGGCAGGGGACGGTCTATAAAGCGATCGACTCTAAGCTGGGCCGCGCTGTCGTGATCAAAGTCCTGCCCGAGGAACTCACCGCGAAGGTAGCAAACTTGAAACGGTTTGAGCGCGAAGCTCGCCTGGCGTCGGCGCTCGACCACCCAAACATTTGCACCATCTTTGATCTCAATGAAATCGACGGCGTGCATTTCATTGCCATGCAATACGTCGAAGGCCGCAACGTTCGGCAGTTAGTCAACGGCAAACCTTTGAACCTCGAGAGCGCGCTTTCGATCGCCATTCAAACTGCCGATGCACTGGCCGCCGCGCACGCGCAGGGCATCATTCATCGCGACGTTAAAGCCGGCAACGTCATGGTAACCAGCAAGGGCCAGGTCAAGGTGCTGGATTTTGGATTGGCAAAGTTGCTCGACGATGAAGCAGCGCGTACCTCGGGAATTCATCACACCGAGTTGACTGAAGTTGGCGTGCCTTACGGTACCGCTACCTACGCCGCGCCGGAACAGGCAAGGGGCGATCGCGTCGATTCGCGCGCCGACATCTTTTCGATGGGCGTTCTGCTTTATGAAATGTTGACGGGCAGCTGGCCATTTCGCGGCAAGACCGCGGTCGATGTTCGTCACGCAGTGGTCCATGACGAACCCATCCCGTTAAGCCAGGCCCGGCCCGATCCGGTGCCGCCGCGCTTGCAGCAAATTCTGGATCGAGCGCTGAAGAAGAGTCCGCGCGATCGTTATCAGCAGATTTCACAGTTTCGCGATGACCTGCGCGCAGTCGTGCGCGACGTTGCTTTAACGGGTGGCGCGGTCATCGATGAAAGCAATTTGCCGGTTGCGCCTCGTCATCTAAACCCGGAAGGTCCTCTGGCCCGCGCCCTGCGCTGGTTCAAGAAGAATGTCGCCGGCGAGACGTCTGCCGGCTCGTCAGGCCGGCGCGGAACAGTGTCGCAACCACGTGACGCGCATGAAACACCGACCACCTTTGGCGATCGCGAACGAACGAGCGTCGCAATCATGCCGTTCAAGAATTTAGGCAATGATCCGGAAACGGCGTTCTATGAGTTTTCGCTTGCCGACGCCGTAATTACGGAGCTCGCGCGCGTTCGCTCACTGGTGGTGCGACCGTCGTCGGTGATTGCGAAATTTCAGGGCAAGCAATTTGATCCGGGCGACGTGGGTCGCGAGTTGAGCGTCGACGCGATTCTAACTGCGAGCTTTCTGCGCGCCGGCGATCATCTGCGCGTGACTGTGCAATTGCTTGACGTGCGGAACAGTGAAATCCTCTGGAGCGACCGCATCGATGCCGACGCCAGCGACATCATTGCGGTGCAGGACACAATCGTGCAGCACATTGTGGACGGGTTACGAATCGAGCTCAGCCCGGACGAGAGGGTAGAGTTGGCGAAAGGCTCGACTACGGATGCGGCCGCTTCGGAAGAGTATCTGCGCGGTCGCCACTGCATGGGCCAGTTCATCTATCACACGATTAGCCGCGCCGACCTGGATTCTGCCCTCAACCACTTTGAGCGGGCCATTGAACTGGATCCAAATTTCGCGCTGGCCCACTCGGCTTTAGGAAGTTGCTATGTCACTCGAGTATTGAAAGGGCTGGGCGAAGCAAACGATCATGACAAAGCCCAGGCCGCTTTTAACAAGGCGCTGGCGCTCGATCCCAAATTACTTGAAGCGCGCCTGCAGATGATCTTTATCTATCTAAGCCGCGGCGAAAAACCGAAGGCACGGACCGAAGTCGAGCTCTTGCGCGAAGAGTATCCCAACGACGTCGGGGTGCACTTTGCTCGCGGGGTGTTAGCTCGCCTGGACAGTGATTATGAACGCGCCTTACGCAGTTTTGATCGCATGGTCAGGCTGAACCCCGGGGAAGTGGTGGTGACCAGTTACAATCGCGCGCGCATTTTTATGTACCAGCGTCGCTTTGACGAAGCACTTGCTGAGCTCGATCGTGGCGCTGAGCAGGAGCCCGACCATCCGATGATTCAAACTTTTCGTGGCCGCGTGCTTTACTACCGCGGCCAGATCGATGAAGCCACGCACCTCATCGAGCATGTGCTCGAACGTAACCCGAGTATGGACGGTATTCGCCCCATGCTGGCTATCAGTTTGAGCGCGCAGGGCAAGCACGAGCTGGCTAATCAACAACTAACTGAGCGAGTGAAGATTTCTGCCACTTCCGATCACGACATTTCTTACTGGCTCGCGTCAGCGTATTTATTGCAGGGCCGCCAGGTGTTGGCGCTCGAATGGTTAGAGAAAGCAATAAAGCTTGGCAACGAAAACTATCGTTGGTTCGAGTCTGACCCAAACTGGTCGGATCTTCACGCTGACCCACGGTTTCAGGCGTTGATGCAAGGGGTCAAGGCGTCGCTGCAAAAGCACGAGGCAAACACTGCATGAAAACCTTCGTCGTTGGCGACGTTCACGGCCGTTGTGCCCAGCTGCAAAACCTGCTCGACATGTTGCCCCGTGACGAAGCGACGGACACGCTCGTCTTCCTCGGCGACTTGATCGATCGCGGACCTGACGCTCCCGGTTGCGTTGATCTGGCTCTGAAACTGCAACAGGCAAATCCCGAACGCGTCCATTGCCTGCGCGGCAATCACGAGCAGATGCTGCTCGATTTTATCGCAGGCAGCGCCAATTTATGGATAACGCCAGTGACTGGAGGCGCACGAACTTTTGAGCAGTATGTAGGCAAGCTACTGACGATAGCGACCGAGCAGGATCTGGATGACGCGCGGCGCACGGTCGAGACCAGCGTGCCGGCAGAGCATCTGGAGTTTTTTAACGCACTGCCCTATTACCACGAAGACGATTACGCCATCTACGTTCATGCCGGGTTGCAACGTGGCAAGCATCCCAAAGATACCGACTCGCAAGCTTTGTTATGGATGCGCGATCTCGATTTTTATAAAAACTATCGTGGCAAACCCTGCATCTTTGGCCATACTCCGACGCCGCTGTTGCCGTTGCGCGGACGCCTGGGCCGTCATGGCATTTACATTTCCAATAGCGCGATCGGCATCGACACTGGCTACAACCTGCAATCGCCGCTGACTTGCCTGTCGCTGCCCGACTTCGCTTTGTACCAGACGTTTGCGGATGGCCGGGAAGAAACCCACCACATCACTTCCTTCATTCCGGGAAGCTTGAAAGCGATGCAGAAGAAAGCCGGCATCAACGGCAATCAATAGCGGAAGCACTCGCTAAGCATTGAGTTCGTGAAAAAACACATTGTCATTTACGGTTTGGTGGGTGGAATACTAATCGCGCTGCTCAAGTTTGTTGAGTATCGCTTTCTGGTGGTGGAACATTCCATCGAGATCTATGGCGGCTTGATTGCGCTGGTTTTTGCCGGAGTCGGACAAAGGAAGTCGTCGTCTTCAAAGAGGTAGCGGTTCCCACCGCAGTGCCTTTTGCGCTGAATGAAGGAAGCTTGCGCGAGCTGACAATTACCCGGCGCGAACTGGAAATACTCGAATTGATCGCACACGGCATGAGCAACCGCGAGATTGCCGAAAAACTCTTTGTTAGCGAGAACACGGTAAAGACCCATTCCAGCCGGCTGTTTGATAAGCTGGGCGCGAAACGAAGAACGCAGGCGGTGCAGCTTGGCAAGGAGCTGGGCCTGATTCCGTAGCCGGCTGGTCACCTGAAAGTATTATTTTCCGCATCCCGTCGCAAAATCACCCGAAAGTATGACGACAGATCTCATTTGAAGACTTACCTTCACGCCCGTTAGTTTCAAAGTCTCGGTTAGGAGTATCAATCTCATGAAGAAGACTGTATTGACATTCGGGCTCATAGCCGGCGCCATCCTCTCGTTAATGATGCTCGGCACGTTGCCGTTCATCGACAAGATAGGATTCGATAAGGGCGAGATCATCGGCTACACCGGGATGGTGCTTGCGTTCCTGCTGGTGTTCTTTGGCATTCGCTCCTATCGCGAGAACATCGGCGGCGGCGCCATTTCTTTCGGTCGCGCCTTCAGCGTCGGCATCCTGATCACATTGGTTGGGTGTCTCTGTTACGTAGTGACCTGGGAAATCATTTACTTCAAACTCGCGCCGGGCTTTCTCGATAAATATTCGGCCTACATGATTGAGAAGTTAAAGGCGTCAGGCGCCAGCCAAGCGGTGATTGAGGCAAAGCTTGAAGAGATGAAAAACTTTAAGCTGCTGTACGCCAATCCGCTTATCAATGCCGCCATCTCGTCTATTGAGCCACTGCCCGTCGGCTTGATCGTGACCCTGATCTCAGCTGCGGTATTAAGAAGAAAGAGGAGAGCGCCGGAAACCGCCGCGTGAAAAGTGGGAACTCTTCTCCGGCCTGCGCCCTGAATGTAACCTCGCTTACTTCAAGAGGTTCAATGTGCGGCGCCGGCGTACTTCTTTTCACCGGCTTCGATGCGCAGCGGCAAATGATTCTGCCGGGGTGGCAATGGGCAAGTTGCGTAAGCAGTAAACGCGCAGGGTGGGTTGTAAGCTTTGTTAAAGTCGATCACGACTTTTCCCGAAGCGTCAGGCGGTGACACATAAAGATAACGGCCGGCACCGTAAGTTTCACGGTCGGTCGTCTCGTCCGCAATCATAATGAAGTAGTCAGTCTCGCCTTTTTCCAAAATCGGATCGATCCGATAAGTTTTCCCGTCCACGTCAAATGCCAGCGCGCCCGGCGATGTTTCATTGTCGGTCATGCCCAAGACATTCGTAATCGGCACAATTTTCGCTGGTTGATACAATTCAAAGCGCGCTTCAATGCGCCATTTGGGATCGGTGGGAAAATATTCCAGACCCTTAAACTGCAAACGCGCCGCAGCCTGCGTGTCCTTCACCCGCACACCCAGGCGATCGCCGCGTTTGACGACGTTGATAATCAGCGTGCCCATTTTTAGAATTGTTGGGCCACTGTCATCGTTGTCGTCTTTGAGATCAAGTTCAGTGACAGGCTTACCGTCCGCTGTAACATTCGCGGCGGGCCGGGCCGCGAGCCGCACGTGGCCTTTGTCCAGCCAGAACGAACCAGCAACATCAGGCGCTTTGTCTTTTGGCAGTGCGACAGCGTTTGCAGGATTGCCGCCAAACTTGTTTTCGCCATCTTTCAACCAGTAGAGACCGACCAGCGTCAGCCAGCTGTCTTCCTTTTTCAGGTTAATTGCACGGTTGCTCTGCCACTTGTCGATTTCGGCTTTGTAAGCGGCAGCGTCAACTGAAGCTGTTGGTTGGGATTTGTTGCAAGCGGCTGCGAAGGCAATTGCGAAAATGAAGACGAGAATTAGTTTAGTTTTCATAAATCTATCTTGCAGCCGTCGTAAAGCAAACTGTTAGTTTGCGGCGGCCGGTTAGCGCTCAACTTGAAGCCTTGGGACCACCGCAAACTAACGGTTTGCTTTACATCATGCCTCGCGCTGAAGAATGAAATCGGCAATTGCTTGCAGCAAATCAGTTGACGGCTCAATGTTACTAAGCGGTTTGCAGGCCGCCGCATGCGTCCTCGCCAAGTGTTTGCGAGTGTCTTCGATTCCATGCAACGCCGGATAAGTTGCTTTGCGCGAGCGCGCATCTTTGCCCGGTGTTTTGCCGATGGCTTCGGCGGTTGCGGTTACATCCAATAGATCGTCGGTGATTTGAAACAACAACCCGAGTTGGCTGGCATAATCCGTAACAGCTGTCAGTTCGGCAGGCGACGCGTCGGCGATGATGGCGCCGCAACGTGCCGCGGCAGTAATCAAGGCGCCCGTCTTCAAACGGTGGATTTTTTCCAGCTCCTCAGCCGCAACGGTGCGCGCTTCTGCTTCGAGATCGTAGGCCTGACCGGCGACCATTCCCTCAGGCGTGCCGGCTGCTCCGGCGATTTCCGAAATCAACAGAACCCGCTTGGCGGCCGGCAGTTTTTCGTCTTCCGCAACTGTCCTGAACGCTAAAGTCAGCAGCGCATCGCCCGCGAGAATCGCAGTTGCTTCGCCAAAGCGCACATGACAAGTCGGGCGTCCGCGTCGCAGATCATCGTCGTCCATTGAGGGCAGGTCGTCATGGACCAACGAATAAGTGTGAATCATCTCCAGGGCGCAAGCGCTGGCGATAAGCGACTCGCGGGGCGCGCCAAAAGTTTCGCCTACTGCCAGCAGCAGCGCTGGACGAAAACGTTTGCCGCCGGCGAAAACGCTCCAACGAATCGCAGCGTGAATGTTTGTTGGAGAAACTGATTCGGCGGGCAGAATGAGCTCGAGGTGGCGGTCAACCAGCGTTCGTGCTTGGGCCAGGAATTCAGGCAAGGGAAGGACGCGCGCGGAACCGGGCATTTCAGAAGACGTCTTCATCATTGCTGCTGCCTGTCCCGCTCACTTTCGAGTCTTCAAAGGCGCTGACTACTGGACGACCCTGATTGTCGCGCAACAAAACTTCAATTCGCCGTTCGGCCTGGCTAAGCCGTTCCTGGCATTGCCGCGACAGTTTGATCCCCTGCTCAAAAAGCTCCAGGCTTTTCTCAAGCGGCAAATCACCGCCCTCGAGTTGCTGGACGATTTCTTCCAGGCCCTCGAGCGACGCTTCAAAACTCTTTGGTTGTTCGTTTTTCATTTCTTGGATTTGGACTGCGGCGGCTTGACGCCGCTATTACCTGTCGCACTTGACGCTCGTTTGCGTCGACTATTCACGTTTCTTCAATTTCCTCCACGCTCGCTTTAATTCTTCCCCTCGCCATCCTTACCCGCACTGATTCACCGATCGACACCGCACTCGCGTCGCGCAACAGAGTTCCGTCCTCGCGTTGGGCGATCGCATAGCCGCGCTGCAATACTGCCAGCGGCGACAGCGCATCAAGCGACGCGGTCGCTAGCGCGAAACGTTTTTCGGTTGCTGCAATCTGACTTTCAATCGCCGTCGTGCAACCAGTATACGCTGAATCAAAGCGGACTTGCGCTTCCCGGAGCAGCGCGCGCAGGTGGGCCGGCTCGAGAACGCGATTCAGCGAATCAGCGCGCAGGTGCGCGTCCCGCAATACTTCGCTCAGCAAGATTTGCAGACGATGGCGGGCGGAACTGGTTGCGGTCGCGGCGTCGCGCAGTCTGCCGCGCACTTCAGCGAACGCTTGCGAAAGTGCCTGTTCCTGCACACGCGCTCGCGCATTCACAATGCGATAACGAATCAGGCGCGATAGGGTTTGTCCTAACTGTTCAATCGCCGAGCACATTTGATCCTCGCGCGCGGCGACCAGTTCAGCGGCGGCGGAGGGTGTCGGCGCCCGGCGATCGGAAACAAAATCGGCGATGGTGAAATCCGTTTCATGGCCCACCGCTGAAATGACCGGAATAGCCGACGCCCGAATTGCGCGCGCGACTTCCTCTTCATTGAACGCCCACAGGTCTTCGGTCGAACCACCACCGCGACCGACTATCAGCACGTCAACCAGATCTTGTTGGCGTCCTTCACGTTGGGCATTCGCATGATGCTCGTTAATTAGTTTGATGGCCCGGGCGATGTCGCGGCCGGCTCCTTCGCCCTGGACGCGCGCCGGAGAAAAGAGCACATGAACTGTGCGTGTGCGGCGCGAGATGACGTTGAGAATGTCTCGAATAGCGGCGCCCGTCGGTGAAGTGATCACTCCCACTCGTCCGGGGAACACCGGC
>JBDTTW010000179.1:0-4389 GCA_039930405.1 bacterium | reverse complement strand
AACTGGCGTATAACTGCGGTATGCAAAGACCGGCCAGGCGGAATACACTGTCGGCCAAATTATTAGAGGAGATCGAAATGAAGAAAAAAATCTTAGTACTTGCCGGCATCGCTGCGCTGCTGATTGGCGCAACGGTTTTTGCGCTGGCACAGCATCCGGGCATGGGTGAAAAGATGCGCGGTCAGGGACCGGGCGACATGGTTGAACATATGTCTCGCGAACTGAACCTGACCGATGCCCAAAAGGCCCAGGTCAAGACGCTTTTCGAAGCACAGCACGCGACGGCAGAACAACGACACACCAAACTTGACGAGCTTCGCAAACAGATCGAGGCAGCCACCGCGAACGGTCAGTTCGATGAAAACACGGTGCGCAATCTTGCCAGCCAACAGTCGCAGTTAATGACCGATCAAATGGTTGATCATCTGCGCCTGCACTCGCAGATTTATGGCTTGCTGACAGCCGAACAGAAAACCAAGGCTGACCAGATGATGAAGATGCATGGACCGGAACGCGGACCGGGCGGACCGGGTGAACACGGTCATCATGGACCACCGCCACCGCCGCCGGGATCCGGTTTCTAAAACGGACTAACGGCAGAATAAGAAAGGGTCATCGATGAATGTCGATGACCCTGTTTCTTTGTCCACGAATTTGATTCTTGTGACGAGACTGTTCTGGGGAGGTTACCGGCGCCAGCGGACGCCGTCTTTGGTGTCTTCGAGGATAATGCCGCGACTGGCAAGTTCGTCGCGGATTTCGTCGCTGCGACGAAAGTCACGGCGACGACGAGCCTCCTGTCGTTCATCGATCAAGCTCTGAATTTCGCTGTCGAGCATTTCATTACTCTCTGCGCCAAAGATATTCAGCACCGTGTCGATTCGTTCCAGCAGAGCCAGTAGCTCCTGCTTGTTTTCCTCTTTTACTTTTTTGCGAGCCAGTGCGGTGTTTACTTCCCGGCTGAGATTATGAATGACGGCCAGCGCGACCGAGGTATTCAGGTCGTCATCCATGCCCGCTTCAAATTCTTCCGCCGCCCGCAGCGCGATTTCGTGAAGCGCCTCGTTCATGCCCGGTTCAGTTTTGGCTTCGGCCAGACGGGCGCGAAAATCGCGCAAGCCTGCCACTGTTTTTTCTGCGCCCGCCAGTACTTCAAAGTTCAAATTGATCTGCTTGTTGTAGGGAACGCTCAACAAGAAATAGCGAATGCCCGCCGCGGAGTAGCCCTTCGCTTTTAAATCGCGAAACGTGTAGTAGTTGCCTTTCGACTTCGACATCGTTTCGCCTTCGACTTTGAGATGTTCAAAGTGAATCCAGTAACGGACAAACTGCTTTCCGGTGGCGCCTTCGCTTTGCGCAATCTCGTTTTCATGATGAGGGAAGACGAGGTCGATGCCACCCGCGTGAATGTCAAAAGTCTCGCCCAGATATTTCATGGACATCGCTGAACATTCGATGTGCCAGCCGGGGCGGCCGCGGCCGATAGGCGCATCCCACGCCGGCTCGTTCTCGTTCGCCGGTTCTTTCCAAAGCGCAAAATCGCGCGCATCCTCTTTTTCATATTTGTCGGTGTCGATGCGCTCGCTGGCGCCGGCGATGTTGCCGGCAAAGTTAATCTTCGAGAGCTTGCCGTATTCCGGAAATGAAGCAATGCGGTAATAGATAGAACCGTCCGACGTGTAGGCGTGATTTGTCTCGAGCAACTTCTCGATTAGCGAAATCATTTCCGGAATGTGCCGGGTGGCGCGTGGCACAATCTCGGGCCGCTCGCAACCCAGCGCATCAAAGTCTTCCCACAACGCGTCGATGTATTTCGCGGTGTAGTCATCGATGGAGAGTCCGGCTTCCTGCGACTTGGCAATGATGCGGTCTTCAACGTCCGTGATGTTCATCACATGCGTGACTTTGTAGCCTTTGAATTTCAGATAACGACGCACGATGTCGGCGGCGACGGCTGAGCGAAAGTTGCCGATGTGGCCATACTCCCAGACAGTTGGACCACAATAGTAAAAACGAACTTCACCCTCGTTTATCGGGTGAAACTCTTCGACGCGGCCGGACAGTGTGTTGTGAAATCTAAGCATGCAAATATTCGTTAGCAGATACGCGCCCCCGGATTAACCGCAGGCGCGCAGGTTTGCGAGTCTAGGAAAGGATCAAGTGCGAGTCAAACGAGCAGAGAAGTTCGAAGTTCGAATTTCGGATTTGAGAAACCGTGAGCCGGCGAAACATCCGCTTTTTTTTCATCCTTCCGCCTTCATCCCTCATCCTTTCGAAAATGTTCCCAACCGCCGGGCTCTAGATTCCAAACGCGTGAGCCTTCCGCGATGCTCACACCGGCTGATTGTTCTTTGATCGTGCCAATGCAGGTTACCGGAACGCCATCGACACGCGTTGGCAGCTTGCTCACGTTTTCCGGCTTGACTGTGAAGAGCAACTCGAAATCTTCGCCGCCGTGAAGCGCCAGCATCAAAGGATCTAGCGCGCGCCGGCCGCAGATTTCCGTTACCAGCTTGTCGATTGGAATTTGCGCCGCATCAATCACGGCACCTACGTTGCTTTCTTTGCAAAGGTGATTGAGGTCCGAAGAAAGGCCATCGCTGATATCAATCATCGCAGTCGCCAATTGCTGTTCGCCTAACAACATGCCCCAACCGACGCGTGGCTCGGGACAGAGCTGTCGCAGCAGTAAGCGTTCAACAGAACGCTCTTCCAGCCGTCTTGGCCCACCTTCCGTGTGCACTCGCGCGCCGCGTTCGATCAAACGCAAGCCGGCGGCAGCGTCGCCGAGAAAGCCAGTCACAAAAATCTGATCGCCGGGCGCCGCGCCACTTCGCAGGACCGCGCGACCGGCATCGCATTCGCCGATAAGCATTGAATCAATGACGATCTTCTCGGGGGTGCGCGAAACGTCACCACCAGCCAATTCAACCCCATACTGCTCAGCCAAACTTAAGTAGCCGTCGTACAGCCGTTCCGCGAAACCCGATTCCCAAACATCCGCAGGCAGTCCGATGGAGACAAATCCCCAGCGGGCGCGCGCGCCCATCGCTGCGATGTCGGAAAGCGAAACCGCCAGTGCTTTGTGACCGAGCAATTCCGGAGTGGTGGTGTCCCGCTTGAAATCTACATCCTCAATCAACAAGTCCGTCGTAACGATCGAATCTTTACCGCCTTCTGAACGAATGACTGCCGCATCGTCGCCGATACCCTGAATAAGTGCTGAGTGCTGAGTGCTGAGTGCTGAGGTGGCACCTTGTTTCGCGCTGACACGAGCGCGGAGCTTGTTTATGAAATCGAATTCGTTCATGTTAGGTAGCAAAAAGCGGTGCTTATTGGAAAGGTTCGTGAAAGCCTCAGGGTTGGGAAGGGGGCATGCCCGCGCCCGTTGAATCCCTATCAGTCTAAGCGGGGGCATGCCCCCTTTCCAACCCTGAGATTGTTCAACTTGAATCATTGCTGCATCTCTGAGCCTCTATAGAAGGTCTTCAGAGATTGCGGCGAAGGGAATCCAGGCCCGCCTCGATGGTTTCAATGGAAGTGGAAAAGGAGAAGCGCAGATGTGACTCGCCATCAGGTCCGAACACCACGCCGGGCACTGTCGCCACCTGCGCACGATCGAGCAGAATCTCCGCGGCTTCGCGGCTATCGCGACTGACACGCGAGACATCCGGGAACGCATAAAATGCGCCCGCCGGCTTTTCGCAAGTTAGTCCCAACTCATTAAGGCCAGCCAAAAGCAGATCGCGCCGCTGCTTATAGGCGACGCGATTCGTTTCCAGCATGTCGGATTCCGTTGTGAACGCAGCCAGCGCGGCCCATTGCGTCGGCGTCGAAACGCCGTTGGAAGAATACAACGTCGTCTTGCGCATGCCCGTCATCCACGGTTCCGCCGCGACGGTATAACCGAGTCGCCAGCCGGTCATCGCAAACGATTTTGAAAGCGTGAAGATTGTGATCGTCCGTTCGAACATTCCTTCGAGCGAGGCAATGGAAAAATGTTCGCCTTCGTAAACCAGGTCTTCATACGCTTCATCTGCAAACACGATTAGATCTCGCTCCCGCGCGAAACGTGCCACGGCGCGCGCCTCGTCGGGCGTGAACACGACGCCAGTTGGATTCTGCGGCGTGTTGTAGTAAATCGCGCGCGTGCGATCCGTCGCGTATGTGGCGAGAGTTTTTTCAAAACCTTCAGCGCGGGCCAACGCCGTGGGAACCAGTACCGGCCGCCCTTCGCAGTGTGCAATCAAATCCTTTATCGGCGTCCAGTAGGGAGAGAAGACCAGCACCTCGTCGCCGGGATTAACGACTGATTGAAAGGCGCCGAACAAACCCTGCATGCCGCCGTTCATGATGATGACGTCATTAGGCTGCGCAGCAATGTTATTT
>JBDTTW010000178.1:0-5058 GCA_039930405.1 bacterium | reverse complement strand
TGGATTTGGCATAATTACTCCGTTGGTAAATGGTGAATCGTAAATGGTGAATGGTAGAACGCCACCTTCGACGTCCATTTACCATTCACTATTTACCATTCACCAGTTCTTTCAATCCCGCCCAGCGCGAATCGATTTCCGCGGTTTCACAATCACAAGCAGCCGCGTTGCGGTCCACACCGCAGCTGGGACAAATCCCTTTACAGTCTTGCTGACACAGAACGTGATCCGGCGCAGCCAGAATTAGCTCTTCTCTTACCAACAAATCAATGTCGATAACTGCGCCATCGAACAGCGAAAGATTCAGGTCGTCTTCCGAAAGCTCAACGGCTTGCTGCGCTTCATATTCGGCGGCAGTCACATATTCGCGACGGAATTTCGCCGCGACCGTCGACTTTAACGATTTCAGGCACCGGTCACACTCGAGTTGCAAAGCACCGGTAATTCGGCCGGTCACTTTCACGCGCCCCCGGTCGAGTCTAATTCGGCCCCGAACATAAGGCTGAGGGTCGAGCAAATGGACGCGTTCGTCCGCAAGACTCAATTCCCCGGGCTGATACTGATGATCGAAATCCTTCCCGGACTCGGTCAGACTAGCAACTTCGATTTGCATGACCACCACACTGTCGCGAACATCGCAATTTAGGGCTTCGCGAGCAAAAGGCCATTATAACTGCGGGGGCTGGTGTGTCAACGAGGGCCGAGCCAAAGCGAATGCAGTTCAGAGTACAAGCTTTAGCTTGTGTGTCGCGAGCAGCCTAAAGGCTGGACTCTGAACTTCCAGCCTCAAACCGCACCATCCTCTTCCGCTATTCGACCTTCGCAGGCGAATCCGGACTATCGAGCGCCCGCTCAACTTTTTCAGTTAAACGTTCCAGCCGATTTTCCAAAGCTGAAATTCTTTCCAGCAAGTGCTCTTCAGTTGATGCGGCTACATCCGCTGCATCGTAACGCGCACCGAGCGGCTCGACGATTATCATCAGCCGAGTGCCACAACGCGCGCAGAATTCCTGCCCCAGCGGATTCGCCGCAAGGCATTTTTGGCAATAATGAGCTACGGAAGACATTGCGTTTGAATGTAAAGCAAACTGTTAGTTTGCGTTGGCTGGTTAGCACTTAACTTGCAGGCTAGGAAACCGCCGCAAACTAACAGTTTGCTTTACGAATACTCATAAAACCCACGACCAGTTTTCTTACCCAACCAGCCCGCATCAACATACTGTCTGAGCAACGGGCAGGCGCGATACTTGGGATCGCCAAAGCCTTCGTGCAAAACGTTCAAAATGGCAAGACAGACATCGAGTCCAATAAAGTCGGCCAGCGTCAGCGGTCCCATCGGGTGATTCATTCCCAGCTTAATTATTCCGTCAATGCTCTCGCGCGTGGCGACGCCTTCATAAAGAGTAAAAATCGCTTCATTGATCATCGGCATCAAAACGCGGTTTGAAACGAAGCCCGGCGAATCATGACAATCAAGCGCGGTCTTGCCAAGTTTTTCTGAAAGGTCGCGAACGCGCTCGTAGGTTGCATCGGACGTGGCCAGGCCGCGAATCACTTCGACCAGCTTCATGACCGGGACCGGATTCATGAAGTGCATGCCGATAACTTTGTCCGACCGTTTTGTAACCGCTCCTAATTTCGTGATTGAAATCGAAGACGTGTTCGAAGCTAGAATCGCGTCTGCCGGAGTAATGCGGTCGAGCGCTTTGAAGACTTCTGTTTTGACTGCGAACTTTTCGGTCACGGCCTCGATGACAAACGCTGCTGAACTGAATGCATTGAATTCTGTCGTAACCGTGATACGGCCGAGGACTGATTGCTTCTCGTCGCTGCTTAGTCGCTCTTTATCAACGTCTCGCTGCAGGCTGCGATCGATGGCCTTCATGCCTCGCTCAAGAAACTCAGCGGAAACATCGCGCATCACGACGTCATAGCCGGCGCGCGCAGCAACCTGCGCAATGCCGTTGCCCATTGTTCCCGATCCGACTACACCAATGATGTCACTCATTATCGTTGAAAGAAAAAAGCAAATTTATCATTCATCATTTGACATTCATCATTTGCCATTTCAGTAAAAGCCGGAAATAGGATTGTCGACGAAATATCTCTACTCACCGCTTTGAGTCCCAACCCCATGAACTGAACCCAAGAATTACAAAATAGTCAATACTTAGAAATGACAAATGATCGATGTCAAATGATGAATGATAAATCTTTTCTTCTCAGCTTCGCTGCGAACACCTAAGCTCGCTCCACCGCCATGGCGACCGCATTGCCTCCGCCAAGACAAAGCGAGATGACTCCCCGATGCGCGTCCCGACGTTTCAACTCATAAAGCATCGTCGTCAACAAACGCGAGCCTGATTGCCCAATAGCGTGACCCAACGCCACTGCACCGCCGTTAACGTTGAGGCGTGCGGGATCGAGACCCAACTCTTTAGTAATCGCAACCGCCTGCACCGAAAACGCTTCGTTCAGCTCAAACAGGTCCACGTCGCCGGTAGACCAACCAGCCTTTCGCAAAACTTTCTTAATGGCTTCGACGGGGGCCATCATCACCATCGCCGGTTCGACACCCGACGTGGCCTGAGCAACTATTCGCGCCATTGGCTCAACCCCAAGCGATTTCGCTTTCTCCAGCGAAGTCACAACTACGGCTGACGCGCCGTCATTCACGCCAGGTGCGTTTCCAGCGGTCACCGTTCCGCCTTCTTTCTTGAAGGCCGGTTTTAACTTGGCCAATGCCGCGAGTGAAGTGTCCTCGCGAACAGTCTCGTCCGTATCGAATATCACTGCCGCGCCTTTCTTCTGCGGAATCTCGACGGGCACGATCTCGTCTTTGAACTTTCCCGCCTTGATTGCGGCCGCGGCCTTGCGATGGGAGTTCAGCGCGTACTCGTCCTGTTGTTCGCGGCTGACGTTGAATTTTTCCGAGACGACCTCGCCAGTACAGCCCATATGGTAATCGTTGTACGCGTCCCACAGCCCGTCATTAATCATCGCGTCCACCAGCACACCATTGCCCAAACGATAACCTTCGCGCCCTTTCGTGATCAGGTAAGGCGCATTGGACATCGACTCCATGCCGCCGGCCACCACGATATCCGTGTCGCCCAGTTGAATTCCCTGCGCCGCCATCATCACGGCTTTCAGACCCGAGCCGCAAACCTTGTTTACTGTCACCGCTGAAACGGCTGGCAACAATCCGCCGCGCAAAGCTGCTTGCCGCGCCGGGTTTTGGCCCAGACCGGCCTGGATAACGCAACCCATGATCACTTCATCAACATCCTCGGGCGCTACGCCTGCGCGCTTAACGCTTTCACGTACAACAATCGCGCCAAGCTCGGTTGCTTTGAAACTTTTCAGAGAACCGAGAAACTTTCCTACTGGTGTTCGCGCAGCGCTAATGATCACTGCTTGTCTCGTTTCGCTCATTGATACTCCTGAAAGATTGATTGCTTGTAGGATTACTATTTAGACCATGAGGTGTCAAGCAAGAGTGATGTAAAGCAAACTGTTAGCTTGCGTTCGTTGCAGAATTTCAGGTTGAGCTCCAACAAGCTACCGCAAACTAACAGTTTGCTTTACAACTTTGCACAATTGAACATCCGCGCGCGCGAATGATAGACTCGCCCTGCTATTCAAACGTTTCAACATCAATTCAATAATCAAACATGCAGGCCTTAATACTTGCCGGCGGAAAGGGCACACGGCTGCGGCCCCTGACCGTCTACACTCCGAAACCGATTGTGCCGATTTGCAATCGACCGTTTCTGCTTTACCAGATCGACACGCTGCGACGCGCGGGCATTACCGACATCACGCTTTCACTTTCCTATCAACCCAACAAGATCGAACAGTTGCTCGGCGATGGCTCTGATCACGGCGTGAACCTTAGATACACCGTTGAGCCACAACCAATGGGCACGGCCGGCGCTTACAAGTTTGCCGAAGACCTGATTCGCGAACCGACGGTGGTATTCAACGGCGACATCCTGACGGACCTCGATCTCAAAACGGTGATTCGCGAACACACCGAGCACGCTGCTACCGCAACTATAGTCTTAACGCCGGTTGAAAACCCTTCCTCTTATGGTCTGGTGGAAACGGAGAGCGACGGCCGCATTCGGTGCTTCCGCGAAAAGCCCAAGGCGGAAGAGATCACCTGCAATACGATCAATGCCGGCACATATATCCTCGAGCCCGGCGTGCTGGATCTTATTCCAGCCGGCGAGAATCATTCGTTCGAGTATGGCCTGTTTCCCGAGCTGCTCAAACGCGAACAGCCTTTCTTCGCGCATGTGCCTCAGCGCACTTACTGGATCGATATCGGCACTCCGGAAAGATACCTGCAAGCGCATAACGATCTGCTCGGCAATCGTGTGGCGCGTATTCACATTAAGGAACGGCGCGGAGACTTTGACTCTGCAACGGCGGCCGAGATCGATGACCTGTCAATGATTGGCAACGAATGCCAGATCAAGCCCGGTGCGCAAATTATCAATTCCGTTCTCGGTCAAGGCTGTTTCGTCGAGGAGCGCGCGCGCGTTGAGAATTCCGTCATCTGGCCGCACACACGAATAGGCACGGCTGCCGACGTCACTGGAGCAATTATCGGGCGCGGCTGTCACATTGGACGCTCGGCCGTGGTTGGACCAGGTTCAGTCCTTGGCGATAAGACTTCACTAACTGACTACACGATCACCGGAGACATTCACGGGTGACCGCGCCGCTCACTGCAATTAAATTTGGCACAGATGGTTGGCGAGCGGTCATTGCTCGCGACTACACGTTCGAGAATGTCGAGCGCGTTGCGCAGGCCTATGCCGATTACCTTTTGAAAGAAAACGGAGCCGAACCATTCGTTGTTGTCGGTTACGATCGTCGCTTCCTTTCCGAACAGTTTGCGCAGCGCGCGGCGGAGGTGCTCGCGGGAAACGGCTTGCGAGTGTCACTCTTCAGCGAAGCCGCGCCAACGCCATTAATTTCCTGGGCTGTAAAAGAACTCCAGGCACAAGGCGGCGTCGTCATTACTGCTTCGCACAATCCACCGGAATT
>JBDTTW010000177.1:0-6194 GCA_039930405.1 bacterium | reverse complement strand
TGGATTCAGCCAGACTCTCGAGTGCCTCACGTTCGATATGGTCCACCCGTGCGCGCTCAACAAAGATCGAGAGCGAGCCACGCCGGTACCAGACCCCCGCGGCTGATTCGGTAGCGTTATCAGCTTCGACGCGCGCGCCGCCGATGAGATAAATCCAGGCTGGTCCATCGCCTGGCTGGGCAGCCAGTTTTTCAGACGGTGGGGCTTTAACTACGCTGTCACGATCATCAGCCTTTGGTTTCCCACCGCGCTCGATTGTTTTCACGCGTTCCCGGGCGATCAAGTGACTGATTCCGCCACGCTGATACCAGATTCCCTGGGTGCTCTCCCAGGCTTCGTCAACGGGAAAGCTGCTGCCGTCGATCAACTTCAGATGAATTCCAGCTGCAGGTTCTTCCACCTTCGCCGCGGGTGCCTTGCGGTGCCGCGCTTTCGTTTTCCTGGCGTCAGCCACGCAGAAGCAACACGCGATCATTGCGCAGAGAGCAAGAACCCGAACTGTGCGGTATCGAAACATCCTTAGTAGAGACTGTGACGTCTACAGTTCCAGCGGATCGGCCAATGTCCTTTCGATCATTGTTTCCTGCGTGGCCATTGGTGCGAAGGAGTGCGACGCGCCGAAGTAGTTTCGCCAGGCAACGTCGATGACCGCGGGAGTCAGCGCCAGCGAATGTCCATCAAACAAGCAAAGGTCGGTTATTCGGTCGAGCAGATCGCGCGGCTCGCAACCTTTCATCTGCCGATGTTCAATCCGATATTTATTCAGCACATAATCGAGCGCGCTGTCCTCGCATTGAATGCCGCGGTTGTAAGCCTGGCGCTTAAAAATCTCGATATAGGCGCGCGGCGTCGGCGGTTCCACGCGGGCGCGATAGCCCATGCGCCGAAGAAAAGCCTGGTCCGCCAAGTCCTTCTCATCAAGGTTTGTTGAGAAGACGACGAGTTGTTCAAAAGGAACTTCGATCTTTTTCCCTGTGTGCAACGCGAGATAGTCGACGCGACGCTCAAGCGGAACAATCCAGCGATTTAGCAAATCTTGCGGCGCGACGCGTTGCCGGCCAAAATCGTCAATCACAAGCGTGCCCCCGTTGGATTTCATCTGAAACGGCGCCTCATAGAACTTAGCCGAATCGCTCCAGGTGAGATCGGCATTCTCCAAAGTCAGTTCACCACCAACGACAACCAGCGGCCGATCAATCAGGACCCAGCGGCGGTCATATTCAACCGGCGTCACTTCTGCTGAGGCGACGCGGTGGCAATGCGAATCAAACACGCGAATGATCTGACCGTCGATCTCAATTGCGTAGGGGATCCAGATCGCCCCGGGCAGCGCGCCATTGATGCGTTCCGCTACCGCAGTCTTTCCGGTGCCGGGCAAGCCGGTCAGGAAAAGCGATCGTCTGGAATTGATAACGCAACCCAGCGTTTGCAACAGCGAGTCGGGCAAAATCAAATCGTGAAATGCCTGGCGCACGGTGTCCATCGAAGCCGCATGCGAAGGGATAGACTGCAGACGCATCATGTGCGCGTAATCGTTGAGCGAGACAGGCGCGGCGCCGCTGTAACCGCAAACTGCGAGCAGTCGAATCAAACGGTCCCAGCCATGGTCCAACATCGCATAACGCGTGGAACCCACAGTCGTTTGCAAGCGCACCTCGATCAATTTTTCCCGGTAGAGCTTTTGCAGAATTTCTTCGGTGAGAGCACGCGGCAAGTGCAGGCGCTCAGCGACCGCGGTTGTTGTCGGTTCAGGAAGCATCGCAATGTGCTTCAACGCCAGTTCGCAAAGAAAGCCTTCGCCCACACCCAGGTCTGTCAGTTCTTCCGGAACGGGCGGGCCCATTGCTTCAACTTCCGCGCGCGACAGCATCGTTGTAGGCGACATCATCATCGTTCACCTTCCTAAACAGCTAAGTAACTATTGTCCGGCCGCTGCGACAGTGGTGGGGATGCCAGCCAATGCATTCTTTGCAGCTTCGGCCTGTTCCAGTTTGCCGAGGCGTTTGTAAAGATCGGCGAGCCGCCTCAGCGCAAAGCTTGAATTCGGATCAACGCGGCGCGCGTCTTCGTAGTACCGGATCGCATCTTCGTCGCGACCGAATCTTTCGAGCATGCGCGCAGTGTTCAAGTTCCCTGTCAATGGGCCAGCCGCGCGCGCGAAATGTCTGAAAGCCTCCTGGAATTTGCCGAGACGGCAGAGCGCCAAACCAAGATTGTTGAGGATGCGCTCGTTTGTCGGCTCCAACTTCACGGCGCGTTTCAAACGATCGACGGCGGCGCGATAGTTTCCGTTTTGATAAAGCGAGAAGCCGAGATTATTCAGCGTCTCAGCGTCCTCAGGTTCAACTTTTACCGCGCGTTCATAAGAATCGCGAGCGCGTTCAGCAAGGCCTTTCTGATCGTAAGCAACGCCGAGCAGGTTGTGAGCCTCACTCAGTTTCGGGTCCAGCGAAGCGGCGGTTGAAAGTTCAGCAATCGCTTCGTTGAGTCGGCCGTTTTGTAAATAAGAGCGCCCGCTTGCGAGGTGTTCTTTGGCGGAAGCCGTCGCATTTACTTTTGCCGGCGACGGATTGCGCAGGTCTTCAACTCGTTCCACGCCTACGCTCTCAAACTTTTCGGCGTCCTGCTCGGTCATCCGGCGCAACTTATGATCGTCGCCGTGCCCGAACAGTCTTCCGATTGCTTTGAAAGGAGCGGCTAACACCTTCACCACTTTGTTGCCGCCCTTTTTTTGTTCCTTCACACCGCCGGCAACCGAACCTGAGTCTTCAATCGCATTCACGTCCGGGTCGCCTTCGCGTTCGGTGGTGGTAGCGCTCCACATGGCGGTCGCGCCGATGGCCAAAACAAATGCAATTAGAACGGCGAGCAGGGTGCGCTTATTCATAACTAAACTCCTTTACATCTTGCCGAGGGTATCCATCAGTTGCAGTGCTGCCGGACCAAGGATCGCGATGAACAACGTGGGAAACAGGAAACAAGCGAGCGGAAACAAGAGCTTGACTGCGGCTTTTTGCGCCGCCTGTTCCGCGCGCTGCCGTCGCTTGGTGCGTAGTGAGTCTGAAAAAGCACGAATCGCTTTGGCGATGGAAGTGCCGAACTTATCAGTCTGAATCAGCATTGCTACCAGGCTCCGTAAATCTTCAACGCCGGTGCGCTCGGCGAGATTGCGCAATGCTTCATCGCGATCGCGGCCGACGCGAATTTCGAGGTTTGCCAGTTCAAACTCGACACTGATGTCTGGATGAACTTCCTTCAGTTCGGTGCTGACCTTTACCATCGCCGCGTTCAGGCCCAGGCCCGCCTCAATCGAAATGACCATCAAATCCAGCGCGTCAGCCAAGCCCCAACGCACCAGTTGTTGCCGCGAACGAATCATCCGGCGCAGCGCGTAACGCGGCAGGAAAAACCCGATCACGAAAGCGAACAAGATGTAGAGCACCGCGCTTTGCAACGGCCGCGCCATTAGCGCGGAAGCGAGTGCGACCAGCGCCGGGAGACCTGCAAGAGTGCAAACCTGAATCGCGCGATAGGTGACAGGCGCGCCCGGCGATCTGAATCCCGCCTGCATCAATTGCTGTTGCAGCTTCTTTGCTTCGGCCGCGGACGCTGGTAGCAGACGACTAACGGGCGAAGCAATGCGTTGGGCCAAATCCGTATTGGGACTACGCTCGTCAAGATTCACGGCGCTTGCGACCGGACCGGTAGTTTTTTCGCCGAGTTGCTTCAACCGTTCAGTGGCCGCGCTTTGCGGACGATACAAAAGCCAGTACGCGCCCAACATAGCCAGCGAGATACAAACGAAAGTGGAGATGGCGATGAGTATTAACATTTTAGTAAGTGGTCAGTTGTCAGTGGTCAGTGGTCCGTCGATAACTTGGTGTCGTTACTGGTTGGGGGTTCATGGCGTCAGTGGGTCTGAATTGGCAGGTTTGCTGGGTCGGGTTGCTGCAACGGACCACTAACCACCGACAACTGGCTAACTCTCAAATTTTGATCCTCAGAATTTTTCGCACGATCATCATGCCGGTGACCTGCAGAAACAGCGCCGTAGCGATCAGGTAATGGCCGCGGGGATCTCTCCACAGCACCGTCATGTAATCGGGATTCATCGCCGTGATGGCGATGGTCACGAATATCGGCAGACCGCACAAAAGCCAGGCCGACATCCGCGAGCTGGTTGTTAACGTTTTCAAATCGCCCATAATGCGAAAGCGCTCGCGAATCGTGTAGGCAACTTTTTCCAGAATCTCGGCGAGGTTGCCACCGGTTTCACGTTGAATCAGCACTGCAGTCACGCACATCCGTAAATCCAGCAGTGGAATGCGATCTATCAAATTTTCGAGTGCGAGCTTCAGCGACAGACCAAGGTTTTGTTCTTCGTAAGTTTTGCGAAACTCGGTAGCGATCGGTTCCGGCATTTCGGCTGACACCATGTGCATCGCTTCTGAAAAGGCGTGACCAGCGCTAAGCGCGCGGCTCATCAAGTCCAGCGCGTCCGGTAGATGCTCGAGAAAATGATCGAAGCGCTTTTTCCGTTTCCACCAAACGTGAACAAACGGCAGCGCAGCGGCAACAATTCCAGCGACGAACATCACCAGAATGGAAACGGTGATCATCGATGCGGCAAGAGCTGCCATCATCCCGGCCATCCCGGCAAACATCACCAGGCGCGAAGGCGTGATATGCAGGTCCGCCTGGTCCAACATCTTTTTCAACTGCAAA
Organism: bacterium; assembly: GCA_039930405.1. Taxonomy (GTDB): domain Bacteria; phylum Acidobacteriota; class Blastocatellia; order Pyrinomonadales; family Pyrinomonadaceae; genus PSRF01. The sequence goes on along the minus strand of JBDTTW010000177.1, from coordinate 1,469 downwards.
GCGGCCTGCATGCGCACAAGCGAACGATTCAGCCACGGGATCTCGCTCATTAACTCGGCGCGCGCGAGCACAACTTCCGTGTCTTCGGTGTGCGCCGAATGGAGCAGCGCTGCTTGCAGTCGTTTTTGCAGCCGCTCTCGTTTGGCATCGGTGCCGTGCGTAGCCAGCAGGTACGCGCCCAGCACGAGAAAGAGACCAAACAGGAAAACTAAGAAGGAGATGAACATGTGTTCTACACTTCCTCGAAAAAGACGCGCGGCAACGTGAACCCGCTGGTCTTAAGTCGTTCGGCAAAGCGCGGGCGAATTCCGGTGGGACGAAAACGGCCGATCACCGTTCCGTTTGTGTCCACGCCGGTGCGTTCGTATTGGAAAATTTCCTGCATCGTGATTGTTTCGCCTTCCATTCCGGTGATTTCGGAAATGGAAGTAACGCGTCGCGTGCCATCGGATAAACGCGCAACCTGGATTACCAGGTTGATGGCCGATGCGATCTACTGGCGCATCGCACGATCTGACAAGCGCATGCCGGTCATCTGAATCATTGTTTCCAGGCGCGTCAGCGCGTCGCGTGGGGTGTTGGCGTGTACGGTCGTCAAACTGCCGTCGTGGCCCGTGTTCATCGCCTGCAACATGTCAATGGCCTCGCCGCCGCGCACCTCGCCAATAACAATTCGGTCGGGACGCATTCTTAGCGCGTTACGAACCAAATCGCGCTGGGTGACTTCCCCGCGACTTTCGATATTTGGCGGACGGGTTTCGAGTCGGACCACGTGCGGTTGCTGCAGTTGCAGTTCCGCGGAATCTTCAATGGTGACGATGCGTTCGTCTTCCGGAATGTAAGCGGACAGCGCGTTCAGCAACGTCGTTTTGCCGGCGCCCGTGCCTCCGGAAATCAAGACGTTCAGCCGCGCGCTCACGCACATCTGCAACATGTCGGCGATGTCTTTGGTCAGCGCCTTGTGTTCAATGAGCAGGTTCATGCGCAAAGGCTCGGCGCCAAAGCGGCGGATTGAAAGCACAGGGCCGTCGATTGAGAGCGGCGGAATGATCGCGTTAACACGCGAGCCGTCGCGCAGTCGCGCATCAACCATCGGCGACGATTCGTCAATGCGCCGGCCCACCGAAGAAACGATGCGCTCGATGACGCGCATCAGGTGCTCGTCATCCTTGAAGGCGACGTTGGTCATTTCGAGCTTGCCGCGGCGTTCGACGTAAATCTTGCCGTACGTATTGACCAGAATGTCGGAAATCGTATTGTCGGCAAGTAGCGGCTCGAGTGGTCCTAAGCCGAACAGTTCGTGTTGCACGTCATTGACGAGCCGGTCGCGCTCAACCGTCGAGAGTGGCATTTTTTCCTGGGCCAGGACGCTTTCAGCGAGACGGGAAACTTCAGCGTGAACCTGCTCCGGACTGAGCGCCGACAGTTTCGTCAAGTCCATGCGGTTGATAAGTGCGCGATGAAGCCGA
>JBDTTW010000176.1:0-1627 GCA_039930405.1 bacterium | reverse complement strand
CACGAATGCTTTGTTCTTCTCGGTGTTATTCAAGTCCTGATCTTCGGCAACGACACGCACCGCCATCGCTCTTGTCTTTGCGCCGGACGTCAGATCGCTAACCAACTGGTTGCGCTCGGTCGTCGACAGCGGATTGCCGGCATTGGTATTCAAGGTATCTACAAACTGCAGGGCCGGCATTCCGGCTGGATAGGCAGTGGTGAAACGCGAGCGCGAGACAAAGTCGTTCGCAAAAGCCACCTTGTTGGCTTCCAGCAACGCCTGCCAGTTACCCTGGTTCACTACTACGCCATTCGAAATCTGGAGCGTGTCCGGCAAAAACTCGCTGCGTCGAACAATCGGCACCTTAAGCGTGTGATTCCCGCCAAAGGTCGAGGCCCCGTCAACATCACCGTAAGCAGCTTTGTACACGCGCTCGACCAGATAACCGGTTTCCTGAAACTCAATGGAAAGGAAGAAAGCGCCGGAAGTATTGTCGCGGCGTCCCTGGATGCATTCCGCGTCGCCACCGCAAGGAGCAGGGCTGGTCTGGCTGGTCCAGAAATCGAAACCACTCTGATCCGGAAAGCGGCTAAGGAAGTCGACGTATTGCTGGTTGACGAAAAAGTCAGCGTCGGCGATGGTGATGGGCGTGTTCGTGCCCGGACGCAAACGCATCGGCTTAACTTTGGTGGTCCCGTAATAAAGGTCGGACGGCAGATTGGGAATCTCGGTTACTATGTGCAATGTCGGCGGCGCTTGTCCCCAGACGGTCAAGGCAGCGAAGGCTGTGATTAGTAAAGCTAAGGCAAATTTCATCTTATTGCTCCCGGCGTAACATGTAACTTCTGAGGAAAAGGCCTCGAAACGAGGAGTCGTCTATAACCAAAAGTTTAGACGCACCGACAAGGGCTAAAGTCTAACTCTTGACGCCAACTGGCGTCAATCAAAGCCTAAACGCGCCACTTTCGCAAAAAAAAACTGGTTGAGCTGAGAAGTAACAACCACTACTCAGGTTGCTCGGCCGGCCTCGCCGGGCGCAAAAAAAATGCACATAGGACTTGATGGTCTGCCGCTCACTTCGCCGAAAACAGGCGTGGGCCATTACACCTTCGAACTGGCGCGGGCACTCGCCCAGGCTGCTCCCGAAAATACCTTCGAGCTCGTTTACCCATCAACTTATGCGCCAGTAGAGCTCGATGCGAATTCGGCAGGAAGCGAACTTCCGGCAAATCTTGGACTAAAGCGCGCGCTGGTCGGTCCGCTGGGTCGCCATTGGTGGTCGAATGGCCTTCCTCGTTACGTGCGCCGAAACAAGATCGAACTTTTCCACGGCACAAATTATGACGTGCCTTTGTGGCGGCGCTGCGCGACGGTCCTCACCATTCATGACCTATCACTTTTGCTTTATCCCGATACGCATCGAAAGCGAAGTGTTAGCCGGGCACGCCGCCGGACGCCGTTCATGGCCCGCACCGCCGACGCGATCATTACACCGAGCGAAAGCGTGCGACGCGAAGTTTGCGACCTTCTCGATGTCAATGCCGAGAAGGTTTTCGCGATTCCGGAAGCGGCGCGTGCTTCATTTCAGCCAGTCGATTTTGACAGCACGCGGGAAGTTCGTGGCAAACTTGGCTGCGGCGAAGAA
>JBDTTW010000175.1:0-12889 GCA_039930405.1 bacterium | reverse complement strand
AGTAACGAAGCTGCGTTTCTTTATCAACTCTTCGTCAGGCAGTTTGGCACCAACAATCTGCCCGACTGCTCGAACATGTGTCACGAGTCAAGCGGCTCCGCGCTGGGCGAAACAATTGGCGTCGGCAAGGGAACGGTGACGCTCGAAGATTTCGATCTTGCGCAGGCGATCTTCGTCATCGGCCAAAATCCCGGTACGAATCATCCGCGCATGCTGACTGCGTTGCAGCAAGCCAAACAGAATGGCGCCCGGTTGGTTCACATCAATCCGCTTCCGGAAGTTGGCATGACGCGTTTCAAGCACCCACAGGACGTGCTGCATTGGTTTGGCGGCGGCACCGCGCTCGCCGATCTGTTTCTTCAGGTGCGGATCAACGGCGACGTGGCGCTGCTTAAAGGGATCATGAAGGAAGTGCTGGCCGCCGAGGACCGTAATCCGGGCAACGTCTTGGACCACGACTTCATTGCGAACTACACGGACGGATTTGCAGAGTTTGCAGAATCAGTTAGAACAGCGCACTGGGGCGACCTGCTGGAACAAAGCGGAGTTTCCAAAGCACATATCGAAGACGCTGCCAAAATCTTTATTGAATCAGACGGAACAATTTTCTGTTGGGCCATGGGCCTGACGCAGCACAAGAACGCGGTGGCCAACATTCAGGAAATCGTGAACTTGATGTTGTGCCGCGGCCAGCTCGGCAAGCCCGGCGCGGGTTTGTGCCCGGTGCGCGGCCACAGCAACGTGCAGGGCGACCGCACGATGGGGATTTGGGAACGGCCCACGGATGCTTTCCTCGACAAACTCGGCGCTGAGTTTGATTTCGAGCCGCCGCGCACTCATGGTCACGATACCGTCCGCGCAATTCAGGCAATGCATGACGGACAAGCGAAAGTTTTCTTCGCATTAGGCGGAAACTTTTTGTCCGCAACTCCTGATACTGAGTACACCGCCGCCGCCCTGCGCCGTTGTCGCTTGAGCGCGCACGTCTCGACGAAACTCAATCGCGCGCATTTGATTACTGGAGAGCAGGCGCTGATCCTGCCGTGCCTGGGACGAACTGAGATTGATGTGCAAGCGGGTGGTGCTCAATTTGTGACGACGGAGAATTCGATGGCGGTGGTGCAGGCTTCGCGTGGTCTTCTACCGCCTGCTTCCGATGAGTTGCTGAGCGAGCCGGCCATTGTTGCGCGTTTAGCAACCGCTACTTTAGGTCAACGGGCCGCAATCAATTGGCAAGAGATGATCGCCGACTACGATCGCATTCGCGATCATATTGAACGAGTTGTTCCCGGATTCGACGACTACAACAATCGCGTGCGGCATCCCGGCGGCTTTCATTTGCCCAGCCCGGTGAGCGAGCGCGTGTTCAAGACTGAAACCGGTCGAGCGCGTTTCACTGTTCATGATTTACCGAAACACGATCTGTTGCCTGACCAACTGTTGATGATGACGATTCGCAGTCACGACCAATTCAACACCAGTATTTACAGTTTGGACGATCGCTATCGCGGCATTCATAACGGCAGGCGCGTCGTGTTCCTGAATCAGGACGACATGGCGATGTTGCATTTGGCAAAGGGGCAGATCGTCGATCTCGTCAGCCACTTTGAAGGGGAAGAACGCATCGCGCGCAACTTTGCGGTAGTGCCTTACAGCATTCCGCGGCGCTGCGCGGCGACCTATTTCCCCGAAACAAACGTGCTGGTGCCGGTGCGCAGCGTGGCTGAGAAAAGCAATACGCCGGTTTCCAAATCGGTGGTGATCAGCATTCGGGCGTCGGCTCAGGAACGAGTGCATTAGCATGACGTTTCAAATCACGAAAGTAGAAACGGGCACAAAACGTGAGTTGTACGCGAACCTCGTGGAACAGCTCGGTAGTTTGCTTGAGGCCGAAAGCGACTTGATCGCCAACGCAGCAAACTGCGCCGCGCTACTTTACCATTCGCTTCCTGACGTAAATTGGGCCGGGTTCTACTTCTGCAAAGAAGGGGATTTGGTGTTGGGTCCGTTTCAGGGAAATCCTGCTTGTGTGCGCATCGAGTTGGGCAAAGGCGTTTGCGGCACTGCCGCGCAACTTAAGCAAACGCTCGTTGTCGGAAATGTTCACGAGTTTCCCGGTCACATCGCCTGCGATAGCGCTTCCAATTCTGAGATTGTGGTCCCGTTGATAAAGGACGAGCGCTTAATCGGCGTGCTGGATGTTGACAGTCCATCGCTAGCGCGCTTTGACGACGAAGATGCGCAGGGGTTGAATGAGGTCGCGGAAATCTTCCTACAAGCAGTGCAAAGCTCATGCAGTTCAGAGTCCAGGCTTTAGCTTGCCGCGTTCCAAAACCGCAACCTAAAGGTGGTACTCTGAACCACTACGAGGTTCCCATGATCAAAATTCGCAAAGCTGAAGCGCGTGGCCATTTCGACTTTGGCTGGCTTAATACCTATCACACGTTTTCGTTTGGCGATTATTATGATCCGTCGCACATGGCGTTTCGCTCGCTGCGCGTTATCAACGAAGACGTGGTGGCGCCCGGGCGCGGTTTTCCGACGCATGGTCACCGCGACATGGAAATCGTCACGTACATCATTTCGGGCGCGCTCGAGCATCGCGACAGCATGGGCACCGGCTCGGTCATCCGGCGCGGAGACGCGCAACGCATGAGCGCCGGCACCGGTGTCAGGCACAGCGAGTCGAATGCTTCAAAAGAAGAACAGGTCCAGCTGCTGCAAATTTGGATTCTCCCGGAAAAAGAAGGGCAGCCGCCGGAATACGAAGAGAAGAAGTTTGCGGATGAAGAGAAGCGCAACAAATTGCGGCTGATTGTTGCACCGGATGGGAACGATGGCGCGGTGCGCATTCATCAGGACGCGAAGATCTACGCAAGTGTGCTTGATGCCGGCAAGTCAGTTAATCATCAATTAACGACGGGCCGACACGCCTGGCTGCAAGTTGCCGCCGGCGCGGTGGAGCTAAACGGCACTCAGCTCAAACATGGCGACGGCGTCGCCGTAAGCCAGGAAAGTCAGTTGCAGATCGTTGCCGGCGAGCCGTCAGAAATATTGTTATTCGATTTGGCGTAACGGTTATTGAAGAGGAAAGGAAGGTCGCAAATGGAAGCAACACGAGTTACTACCGACGAAGTGAAAGAGCGAATGGACCGCGGAGAGCAATTTACCTTTATTGACACGCGGAATCCGACGGCTTGGGGTGAAGCCAAAACCAAGTTGCCTGGCGCGGTGCGCGTGCCTGCCGACGAAGTTGAAAAACATCTCGCCGAAATCCCGCACGATCGCACTGCGATCACCTATTGCACTTGACCGCACGAACATTCAAGCGCCCGGGTGGCGCAGGAACTCTCAGCTCACGGTTACAAAAACGTTCATCCGTTATTCGGCGGACTGGAAGCCTGGGAAAAGGCCGGCCTCCCACTCGAACCGAAAGAAGCAACAAAACAAGATGCCCAATGAAAACGCAGAACAAGTGCTTGCCGGGTGGGAAACTTCTTCGCAGTATTGGAGCAAGCACCAGGCACTGATCGAAAAAATGTATGCGCCGTTGACACGTGCGCTGATCGAAGAAGCGCCTATCGTCGCCGGTCAAGCGGTGCTCGACATTGGCGGCGGTTCGGGAGAACCTTCGTTGACCATTGCCGGCGTGGTTGGTCCTGCGGGACAAGTGACCTTTACTGACCCGACTGCGGGAATGGTTAAGGCCTCTCGCGAAGAAGCCGAACGCCGCGGCCTAAAAAATATTGAGTTTCATCAGGCCGGGGCTGAAAAGCTTCCTTTTGCCGACAACTCATTTGCTGTCGCTGTGGGACGGCTTTCCTCGATGTTTTTTTCGGACGTATCTGGGGCGCTGCGAGAGATATTGCGAGTTGTGAAGCCCGGCGGCTGTCTGGCGTTTCTCGTGTGGGCCGAAAGAGATTTCAATCCATTTTTTACTGTGATCACCGAAGTGTTAAATCAATTCGTGGCGGGTGAACCGGAAGACGAAGATGCGCCCACGGCTTTTCGTTTTGCGCGACCGGGCAAACTCGCGAAGCTAATGGAGGAAGCAGGCGCTGAATCGGTGAAAGAGCGCACGCTGAAGTTTGACACCGAAGCGCCAGTGGACATCTCGCAGTTTTGGGAATTCCGAACAGAAATGTCCGACAGCTTTAGGACGAAGCTCGCGAAGCTGGGGCCGGATGAGGTGAACGCAGCGCGAGCCGCAGTGCTAACAGCCGCAGCAGTTTATTTCCCAAGCGGCAGCATGAGTTTTCCTTCGCAGGTTTTGATTGTTAGCGGCAAGAAAGCAGTTGATGAGGAATAATCGGCTGCCGCCGCGTGCGCGACTTGGTTGAGAACATTGCGAAGGGCTGATAGTTCAGAGTTGCTTTGCCTCAAAAGTCCTCGGGTACCCAGTTCTCAAGAATCGGAATTGGATCAACTCCGAAGGAGTTCGCTAACTTCAGCCCAGGGTTTCCTACCCTGGGAGAACAAGCCGGTTAAGATCCTCTTTACTCTGAAAGAGTTAAGCAACCGGAGGGAACTCTTTCAGAGTTAAGAGTTCAATGCTGGCTGATTGACCCAGGGTAAGAAACCCTGGGCTAAAGTTAGCCAACACCTTCGGTGTTAAGTTTCTTTCAGACTTTTAGGGCAAGGCCGTTCAGAGTCCAACCTTGAGGTTGCTCTTGCGTGGGCAGATTGCAAGCTAAAGCTTGGACTCTGAACTGCTTGTTCGTTGCTCCCCAATTATTTTCTTTCCGGTTGCAGCTCGAGGTTGTCAGGATAGCGTTGAAAAACTGCGTCCAGGTCGCCAAGCCGCTCGATGACAGTATTCGTGAGTGTGACAAGAGACAGATTCGGATCGAGCTTTTCCATCTCGCTCTGGACCAGATTAATCCAGGCCCGCGTAAGTTCTTCCTTATAGATTTGGCGGCCGATGCCGTGATGATCGAGAAACCGCAACAAGCTGCTGCGCATCTTTTCAAAAGCCTGTTCAACCGTTCCCTGGCGCAGGTACCAGACGGCGACGGCTAGATGCTTGTGATGGGGAAAGTCGTCTTTGCCGGTGGTGCAGGATTCCAAGCCCCGCACGACACTCTCGATTTCTGCTTCTGTTTGGTATTGGCTATCCATGGCAATGCCTCACTGAAATTCACTCCAAGGAGTTGTCTATGCCACAAAAAACGAGGCGGACCGATTACTCGATCCGCCTCGTCGCGATAAGTTTTGAACCGCTGTTATTTTGCCGCGGCTGCATTCACGCGCGCCGTCAGTCGCGATTTGTAGCGCGCGGCTGCGTTCTTGTGCAGCACACCTTTTTGCACTGCGCGGTCAATGGTCGAAATTGTCTCCGGCAAAATCGCACTCGCTCCCTTGCCGTCGCCCTCGAGCGCGCTGCGCAGGTTCTTGAGCGAAGTTCTTAAACGGCTGCGATTGCCGCGATTGAGCTTGCGGCGTCGTTCGCTCTGCCGCACTCGCTTTTCTGCTGACTTGTGATTAGGCATCAACTTCTCCAAATATTCGCTGCAAATAATGCGTTTTTCTAAACGATTTGAACCAGTTTACCTGATTAGCGCCAATGCGCAAGTGACGGAGTATAGGGATCGCGATATAGAGTGTCAAGCAACTGGGACCACTTACGGCGTTGCGTTTTCAGAGTTCATTTGACACTAATTGATGCCTGTAGTAGCGTCGCTGTCACCCAAGATATGCCAGCAATTCTTTTCGCAGCTCACACTCCCGAAAACAAATCGAATCCATTTCGTTCTTCTAAAGGAGACGCTTGCCTGTTTTGAAACAGATCGAACTCCCACCTCGCGGCCTGGAAACGCTCTTCGGTGTTCACGATCAAAACATCAAATATCTTGAATCGCTGCTCGAGGTCCGCATCGACGCGCGCGGTCAGGATGTTTCCATCGATGGCGATCCGGATGACGTAACCACAGCCGAGCGCATTCTCGAAGACTTTTCCGAACTCTTTCGGGAAGGCCGCTCGTTCACCGACAAAGAGCTGCGCGAGGCTTTTGCGCAGATTGCCGAAGACCGCGCCTTTAGTTTGCGCGACTACTTTACCAAAGCGCGCTTTAATCCGGCGGGCAAGAAACAAGTGGCGCCAAAGTCGGCGACGCAACGCAAATACATTCAGGCGATTCAGGAACAGGACGTCGTTTTCGGCATCGGCGTGGCCGGCACCGGCAAGACATATCTCGCGGTGGCGTTGGCCGTGCAGGCGCTAATGCAAAAGCAGGTGAACCGCATCGTGCTCGCGCGACCCGCGGTTGAAGCCGGCGAGAAGCTTGGCTTTTTGCCCGGCGACCTGCAGGAGAAAGTTGATCCTTACCTTCGTCCGCTTTACGACGCGCTATTCGATCTGATCGACTACGAGCGCGTTACCAAACTGCTTGAGAAACAAGTGATCGAAGTGGCGCCACTCGCCTTCATGCGCGGACGCACGCTTGCCGATGCTTTCATCATTCTCGATGAAGCCCAGAATACAACCAGCGAACAAATGAAAATGTTTCTGACGCGCATCGGCTTTGGCTCGAAGGCCGTGATCACCGGCGACGTGACGCAAGTGGATTTGCCGGCGGGGAAGCGCAGCGGGTTGATAGAAGCGGAACGCGTGCTGGCGAATCTGGATGGGATCGATTTCGTGTATTTCACTGAAAAAGATGTCGTGCGCCACAAGTTGGTGCAGATGATTATCAAGGCCTACGACGAGCACTCGCGAAAGCGGGAGATGTAAAAACCGTCATCCGCAGATTACGCAGATTCCACAGATTAAACGCTTAGGGTTTTAGCGGTCACCTTATGGAAGTGCCTTACGGATTTGCGGGTCCAATCTGTGTAATCTGCGTAATCTGTGGATAGCCAATGATCGAAATCGTCAACCGCCAGCGCAAATTCCCGATCGCGTCGACGCGTTGGGAAACATTTGGCGCCAAGGCGTTGAAGGTCTTACCGGTTAAGAACGCGAGCGCGACGGTGGTGTTTATTTCAGATCGCGCGATGGCCGAACTTAATCGTCGTTGGCGCGGTCAGCGTGGAACCACGGACGTGCTTTCGTTTCCAGCGGCGCAGGATAGGTTTGAAAAGTCCGAAGGACTAAACCTGGGCGATGTGGTTATTTCAGTTGAGCAGGCAGCGCGGCAGGCCAGGCAAAACAAGCTGAGCCGAAACACCGAGACAGCACAGCTTATCCTTCATGGCTTGTTGCACCTCTGCGGTTATGATCATGCGACTGACAAAGGCGAGATGAATCGGTTGGAATTAAGATTGAGAACAAAACTTGGGATCTAGGAACGGAGGATTTACCATTCATCATTTGACATTTCTCAATTGTCATTTAAGGCCGACCCGAGATTCACTAGCGGGTCGGTTGAACTGGGAAAGTAATTTAATATCACCATGGAGCGATGGTAATAGAACGAGGTTGTGGTCAAAATGCTCGGAACAGGTTCTGAAATGGCCAATGAGAAGCGTCAAATGAGATCCGTCAAATTCTTTCATCAACTCTTCCAGCTATTGATGCTTTCCGCGATCCTCCCGCCGCACGCTTAACTATTCACCATTTCCGATTTACTATCTACCCCGACCGAAAATGCAGATTGAGATCATACTAGCGTCGCTTCTGTTAATCCTGCTGTGTACGCTTGCGACCGTAGACATGGCCTTTGGCCAGTTGAGCGACGTCGGGCTGCGGCGGCTGATCACTGAAGCCGAAGAACGCGCTAACGCTCGCTCGGCAGCGTTTCTCAAACAAGTCCTGGAAAATCGTCCCCGCTTTAGCTTTGCCATTTCGGCAAGTATTCAGATCCTGCTCGTAATCGTTGCTGTCGTTGTCACCTCGATTTCGTTGACTTTGTTTGACGACAATCGCTTTGTGTTGGTCGGCCTACTGGCTGGTCTAATCCTGGCCGGCATCTTCCGCCAGCTAATCCCGCTGTTCATCTCGACGCGCGACCCCGAAGGAACGTTGTTGTTCCTGCTGCCTGTGATACGTCCTTTTCTGCCGCTGATGGCTTTTGCCGCCGATCCTTTTCATAAACTTTTTGACCGCTCGCGCACGAAGGAGCAGGAACTTTCCGGCGACGATGAGGACGAAGACGAAGACGCGACTGACGACATTCAGGCGTTGATCGACGTGGGCGAGGCTGAAGGCATTTTGGAAGAAGAAGAAGGCGAGCTGATCCATTCGATTATTGAGTTTGGCGACACCCGAGTCAGCGAAGTCATGACGCCCCGCCCTGACATAGTCGCTGTGCCGGCTACCGCAACTGTGCGCGAAGCACGCGACATCATGCTCGAATCGAAATATTCGCGGCTGCCGATCTATCGCGATCAAATCGACAACGTCGAAGGCATCATCTATGTTCGCGATCTGTTGCAGCGCTGGGCCGACGGCGATGAAGCAGGCAGCATCGCCTCGCTCAAGCGCGATGTCTATTTTGTGCCCGAGACGAAACCAGTCGCCGAGTTGTTGGAAGAAATGCAGAAAGCACACGTGCAACTTTCAATGGTCATTGATGAATACGGCGGCGTTTGCGGGTTAGTGACGGTCGAAGACATACTCGAGGAGATTGTCGGCGAAATCGAAGACGAAGACATTGGCCGCGACGAATTGGAAGAGATAGTCGAACAGGAACCAGGTTGTTACGAAGTGCTGGGCTCAACTGAAATTGGGAAAATTGAGCGGCTGTTCGACATGGAGATTGAGGCCGACGACTTCACAACGATTGCCGGACTGGTAATCAATCATTCAGGAAAGGTTCCGCAGCCGGGCGAACGCCTGACATTTCGCGGATTAGAGGTTGAGGTGTTGGAAGCCGACGACCGACGCATTGGCCGGTTGCTGGTGAAACGCTCGGTGACTGAAGATCAGGGAGAAGCACACGTAACAAATGCCTAAGCAGAAAAGCAAGTTTCTCGCGGGAAGAAAAATCGATCCAGCACCGATAACCAGGCGAACCACCATCACGCAACTAGTCGACGAATCGTTTTTGGCGTACAACGGCGCGCGCCTGCGTGAAGCGTGCCAGTTGTTCTCGAATAAAATGCTGGAGCCGCAGGTCACGGTCGGGGTTTCGCTCACCGGCGCGCTGACCCCTGCGGGCCTGGGAACGTCGGCGTTGATTCCGCTGATTAAAGCCGGTTTTATCGATTGGATAATTTCAACCGGCGCGAATCTTTATCACGACACTCATTTCGGCATTGGCCTGGCGATGCATCAGGGGAATGCGCAAATTTCCGACATCGTGCTGCGCGCCGAAGAAGTCGTGCGCATTTATGACATCTTTTTTGACTACTCGGTCTTGCTGGATACGGATGCTTTCTTTCGCAAGATGATCACCGGCAAAGAGTTTCAGAAAACGATGTCGACTGCTGAGTTTCATTACCTGGCCGGGCGTTATGTGCACGAGCGGGAGCGAAAGTTGGGCCTGAAAGACAAATCGCTGCTCGGTGTGGCTTACGAATATGCGGTGCCGATTTACACCTCTTCGCCAGGTGATTCTTCGATCGGCATGAACGTCGCGGCCAAGGCCTTGCAGGGAAATAAACTGGCGTTCGATCCTTCGCTTGATGTAAATGAGACGGCGGCGATCGTGTTGTCGGCGAAACGAACTGGCGGAAAGAAAACTGGTCGCGGCAAGCAGAAAAAAGGTGAGTCGGCCGTCTTTATTCTCGGCGGCGGTTCGCCAAAGAATTTTCTACTGCAAACTGAGCCGCAGATTCAGGAAGTACTGGGCATCGACGAACGTGGTCATGATTATTTTCTGCAAGTCACCGACGCGCGGCCAGACACTGGCGGACTTTCCGGCGCGACGCCGGGCGAGGCGGTCTCTTGGGGCAAGGTCGATCCTGATCGATTGCCGGATGCGGTTGTTTGTTATGTCGATTCCACGGTAGCGCTTCCGATCATTACGGCTTATGCTTTAGCCACGCACGATGCGCGCGAGCCAAGGCGACTTTACGAACGTCGTCAGGAGTTTATGGATTTACTCCTTTCCGAATATAAGAAATCAAAGCGCCGTTGAGTTGGCGTTGAGCAGCGGCGACATCAGGTACGTCGACAAATTCAATTCAGAGATAGGGGCAACAAGCGAACATGGGTCTGTCACCAGTTACCGGCCAGAAACCAAAGTATTACGATTGCGATAAATGCATCGCCTACTGCTGTTCAATTTACGATCGCGTCCAGGTGGTGCCGCGAGACGTGCGACGATTGGCAGCGCACTTTGGCGTTACGCCGGAAGTCGCTACTGCGCGTTTCACCAAAACGTGGGGCAAAGAGCGAATCCTGCGCCGCCGCGCCGATAAGATGTTTGGTCAGGCCTGCATGTTTTTGGACCAGGAAACGCGCAAGTGCACCATCTATCATGCGCGACCCGGTACCTGCCGCGAGTTTCCCACGACGGCGCGTTGCGCTTACTATGACTTAATAAAATTTGAACGCACCCAGCAGGATGATCCCGATGTGCTGCCGCTGGTGAAAATTACTTTTCGGAACGGGAAAGGGAAATAGCGCGGCCCGCCCGCGTTAGTTCTAAGGAAAGAAGAAGAATGGAACGTCTTTTAACTGGTTACATCGGCAAGAAGCTGGACGTATATTGCGGCGGGGCGTCGAGCCTGCGGGGCGAGGTGTTGAAGGTTGAAGATGGCGTGCTTCATCTTAACGACAACGACGGCAAGATATGTTTCGTTGCGATAGACAAGATTGTGGTCGTGTGGGAAGCGCGAGAAGACGAACACCGCGCAGGCTTCGTCCCATTCACTGAAAAGTAACCCAAAGCTATTTATTAAACAGAACGCCGGCACCCGAAAGGGTCGCCGGCGTTTCTGTTTGAGTAATCTAGACTATTAGTCCGTGGAAGTAGCTTTAACGGGAACGGGAACCTGACGAAAGCCGTCGATGCGCGCGAGCCAGTAGTCATTGAAAGGCGAATAGACGACGCCGTGGTGTCGCGATGCATGATAGAAGCCGTGCTCATCAGCAACCACGCCCACATGCGCCAGGTTGCTAAAGAATACCAGCGTGCCGAATTTGTATTGTTCGCCAGGCGCCGGAGCACTGAAGCGACTCCACAAGGTTCGGGCACTGCCGCGCTCAAAATCAATACCGGCTGACTGGAAGATGCTCCAAACAAAACCAGAACAATCGAATGCGGACGGGCCCGTCGCTCCCCACACATAAGGAGAGCCAAGTCGTTGATCAATCGCCGCGGTCATCAATTGCTGAAAATGATTGCTTTTCGAAGCCGTTACCAGCGTCGAGTTCCTGATATCTTCAGCCGACGCCAGGGAAATTATGATTGGATCGTCGTCGGCAACCGGAAGGTTCGAGACAGCATTTGCTTTTGCCAGTTGATGCAGACTCATATCTGCACTTTGCGCGAAAGCGGTTTGGGCAATCATGCCGAGCGAAAAGCAGGCCGCTAGCGCATAGGGGAACAGTCTTTTAGAAAACAAAGGGGAACTTCTCCTTAAAAATTTATTATTGCCGCAACTACTCGGTGAGGGGGGTACCTCGGGAGGGCGAAGACATAGTAATGGCGCGAAAATCTTTGAACAAGCGGCAATGTGACTGTTTTGTGACGAATCACAAACGTACGTAACAGTGCGACCCAAAAGAGGTCAAGCGGAACATTTTGAGAAAGCTGGATGTGCGAGTGAATACGTCCGAAATGTCTGATCACAAAACACAATCAGTCAATGTGAGCCATTATCAGGAGTCGCGATTGATTAATCGACGCAGATTAATCGCGAATAAAAGAGTGAGTGCGAGCGTCATTGGGCAAGCTCCGGCGAAATTCGTAACGCAAATTTCGTAAAGCAAACTGTTAGTTTGCGGTTCGATGCAATCGAGTTGATACGAATAAAAGAGAATGAATCGAAAGCGCTTTCCGCAAACCTTTACCCAAGAAGGCACTCAACCACCGCAAACGAACAGTTTGCTTACGTCAGCTTCCCTGGGCGGCTGCCTGATAATTCATCCCGACTGTCATAATCTTTTGCAGTAATTGATCGTAAGGAAGCCCGCTGTGTGCTGCTGAATCGGCGAAGTCTTCGTTTTCAGCAATTTGGGGGTTGGGATTGGCCTCGAGCAGATAGAACTGGCCTTCTTCAGTCAGACGATAATCAAGCCGCGCATAGCCGCTCAGAAACATGTAACGATAGATTCGCTTGGACAAGCGCTCCAGCACCTTGTGTTGCTCAGGCGAGAGTTCGGCCGCGCGTGTCTTGACGCCCACCTTTTCCTGATATGCCGGGTCCCACTTTACTTTGAGCGTCGCGATATTCTCCGAGCCTTCCGGCAGTTTCTCCATCACCAGTTCCCAGGGCGAATAGGTCTGAATGTTCGTGTTGCCGATTACACCGACGTAAATCTCGCGGCCTTTTATGTATTGTTCGGCGATGGCGGCGGTCTTATTTTGCCGGTGAATAAATTCGACGCGCTGGCTCAATTTTTCGTCGTCGTGAACGATCGAGGCCTGCGCGATGCCAACTGAACCTTCCTCGCTAATCGACTTAACGAGCAGGGGAAACTTTAAACGCTTTGGCCGCCGGACCTTGCGGTTCATGGGAAACACCGCAAAATTCGGCACCTGAATGCGGTGATAACTAAGAATCATTTTGGTGAGGGCCTTGTCATGGGCCAGGGTCAAACCGCGAGGGTTGCAACCGGTGTAGGCCTGCTTCATCAGTTCGAGATAACTGACGACGTGCTGATCGTAAAGCGGATAGCCATGAAACTCTTCCAACAGGTTGAAAGCGATATGAGGTTTATGTTCGAGCAGCGCATCGCCGATCGCATGCAACTGGTTATAGAGACCGACTGGGTACACCTCATGCCCCATCTTCTTCAGGGTTGAGACAACGTCGTACTCGGTCTTGATCTCGATCTTTT
>JBDTTW010000174.1:0-2591 GCA_039930405.1 bacterium | reverse complement strand
GGCGCCAAGAAACGCCCTTCTTACCGAGTGGTAGTGAAGGAGAAACAGTCAAAGCGGGACGGCGCCTATCTCGAGAATCTCGGCACCTATAACCCAACGCAGCAACCCGCTGAGATTAAGCTCAAAATGGATCGCGTCCTTTACTGGCTTGGCAAAGGCGCGCAGCCGACCGATACCGTCGGGCGATTGATCAAAGCCAGCGACAAGCAGCAAATGCAAGCCCAGCCCGAAGCCTAGATCGGATGGTCCGAAGAATATGAAAGAAGCCGTCGAGATAATTGTCAGGGCGTTGGTTGACGACGTTGAGGCGGTGGACGTGCGCGAAGTGAAGCGCGAAGGTGCGACGTTGATCGAGGTTCGTGTGGCTGCCGGGGACATGGGCAAGATCATTGGCAGGCAGGGGCGGACAGTGCGGGCCTTGCGCGCTCTGGCCCACGCCGTGAGCTTAAAGAAACGACATCGCTTCGTCCTTGAAATTGTCGAATGAAATGCCGCGCGACCAGACTGATTCTGACCTGATCGTAGTGGCGCGCGCCGTTCGGACGCGAGGATTAAAGGGCGAGATTGTTGCCGAGCTTTTGTCCGATTTTCCTGAAAGATTTGAGCAGGTTTCCGCAATACTCGCTGTTCGTTCAGGAGAGCAGAAGACGCTCGAACTTGAAAATCATTGGTTTCAGAATGATCGGATAGTTTTGAAGTTTGCAGGATACGACGATGTCGATTCTGCAAAATCGCTGCTAGGATTTGATTTTGCGTTGCCGGAATCGGAACGCATAAAGCTCTCTGAAAATGAGTATTACGACTGGGAACTCGAGGGCTGTTCAGTTGTAATCAAAGATGGTCCAAACCTGGGCATCGTGCGCGGTGTGCTGCGGACTGGCGGCGTCGAGTTGCTTGCGATTGAAGACGAGAGCGCACGCGAATACCTGGTGCCGCTGGTCGAGTCGTTCGTGATTAAGATCGATATTTTGCTCCGCGAGATTGTGATCGATCCTCCCGAAGGGTTGCTGGAGCTTTAGCTAGTCTTGAAAGTCTAACGTGCTGCGTTGCGACATCATTACCATCTTCCCGGATTTCTTTCGCGAGACGTTTGCTTACGGGATTATTCGCAGAGCGCAAGCAGCGGGACTAGCTGAACTGGCAGCGCACGACTTGCGCCGTTGGACCAGCGACAAGCATCACATCGTCGATGATCGCCCATTTGGCGGCGGCGAAGGAATGGTGCTAAAGCCGGAACCGATCTTTGCAGCAGTAAAGGAATTGACCGGCGCCGGCAGCCGCGAAGATTGTGCGCCACAAACGCGGGTAATTCTTTTGTCGCCGCAAGGCCGCGTGTTTACGCAGGCCGTGGCCCATGACCTTTCGCAGCGAGCAGCTCACGTTGTTTTGATTTGCGGTCGTTACGAAGGCGTCGACGAACGAGTTGCCGACGAGCTGGTAACTGACGAGATCTCGATTGGAGATTATGTCCTTTCGGGTGGCGAGCCGGCAGCCCTCGTCGTCATTGATGCTTTGATTCGTTTGTTGCCGGGTGCGGTCGGGAACGAAAACTCGACAACCAACGAATCATTTACCGAAAGTTTGTTGGATTGCCCGCAATACACGCGGCCGCCGGAGTTTTCAGGATTGAAAGTTCCAGAGGTGTTATTAAACGGGAACCACGCGGAGATAGCGCGTTGGCGGCGTGAGGCGGCATTAAAGAAAACGGAACGCAACCGCCCGGATCTATTGAAATAAGTTTCGCGATAATGGAGTGATGAGATGAACCGACTAGACAGTATTGAACAAACACAGTTGCGCAGCAATATTCCTGATTTTCAGGCGGGCGACACAGTCCGCGTTCATGTGCGCATCAAAGAGTCGGAAACGAAGGAGCGTTTGCAGGCTTTTGAGGGAGTTGTCATTGCTCGCAAACACGGCGGAGCGCGCGAAACCATCACGGTGCGGAAAACCAGCTTTGGCGTCGGCGTCGAACGAATTTTTCCGCTGCACGCGACCATCCTCGACCACATTGATGTCGTAAAGAGAGGCCGCGTGCGGCGTGCCAAGCTTTACTACCTGCGTGGCCTGCGCGGAAAAGCGGCGCGCATCCGCGAGCGCGACACACGTGGTCAGCAGGGCGGCGAGCCCAAAGCTACCGCGGCGGGAAAAAAGTAACACTCGGGTAGTGACACACTTTGGTCTGTGCTCCTTGCGGGCACACAGACTGATGTCTGTGCGACTTGGATCTGGAACTGGAATCTCCCTTGCCCGTCAATTTTGCCGAGGGGTCTAGAGCGCTTGCGCATAGCAATTGATGCCCACTCAGTTGGGACTGGCCTTGGCGGTAACGAAAGTTATGCGACGAACCTGATCGAGGCGTTGGCCGAAGTAGACAGAGTCAATCAGTACACAATCTTTGTCACCAAGCGCGAGGCCCGCGAACGCTTTAGCAATCGTTGGCCCAACTTTCAGGTTCGTGCGACCTTGCCGCATACGCCCCTTGTTCGCATTCCCCTGACATTAAGCGCTGAACTGCGCCGCAACCGGGTTGACGTTCTGCACGTTCAATTTACCGCGCCGCCGTTGTCGCCTTGTCCGGTCGTTGTGAG
>JBDTTW010000173.1:0-1767 GCA_039930405.1 bacterium | reverse complement strand
GGCATGCGACAGAGCGTCTGCAAACGCTCAACAAAACTCTGCGCGTGCCGGTCAACGTACTTGTCGAAACGAGAAAACGTCATGGAGCCAGTGCCTGATTTCAGTTTTCTCTGTGTAACCTTTGTGCTCTTTGTGTCTTTTTGGTGAATCGTTATTTAACTTATTACTCACCACAAAGACACAAAGAACACCGAGGACGCACAGAGATTAATTCAAACCGGACCATTACCTGTTCAAGATTCCACTTCATAAAGAAGATAGCGCGGTTGGTCCGCCCCACGCTCAAAACCTCCGCACGCCAAACCACTTGCAAATGCGTTTTGGAACTCGGCGCGTACCCGCAATTGTTCCTCGCGGGCAGCGCGCGGGTCCGTTGCGCATAGACCGTTCCAATCAGCAGGAATTTGAACGGTTTGTGCCGCCGGCAAATCAATTGTCGGCGCCGCGCCTTGTGCCAGCTTGGTTACTTTGACTGATTGCAATTGCCATTCGGCAAACAATCGATCGCTGTCTATGCCCGGCGGCGGCGTGCCTACGGGCAGCGGACTCGTCGCGTAATCGGTGCCATAGAAATTCGCCGCGTAACTGCGCACCGTCACTCCCAACCGGTTCAGATTAAAGTAAGCGTTGCGCGCTTGCATTGGATCCCAGGTCCACTTAATAAAATTTCGTCCTTCGCTTAGGGCTCGCTCGCGCTGGCTCCACTTTAACCGCGCGCCCACGCCTTTGTTTTGGTAATCGCGCGCGACTGCCATCATGTGGGAATAGCCAAAAACCGTATCTCCGCGCACTGCCGCCAGGTGATGAACAAAGCCAACCAACCGGCCGGCCACAAAAGCGCCCAACGTCCAACCACCAGCCTGGCGCGAAACAATTAAATGACGACGAGGCGAGATTTCCAGTTCGGGCAAACCAAAAACTTCTCGCTGCAAGCGGATACAGTTATCGAATTCGTCGATGGTGGTGCATTCACGGATTTGAATGCCGTCCATCACGACCCCTTCAGCGGGCCGGCAGGTAGTCGCAATGAGGTACGCAATCCGCCTGTCTCGCGGTTTTGTAAAGTAACGGCGCCTTTCATCATTTCCAACAGGCGGCGGCCAACGATTATTCCCAACTCATTAAGATCGGTTTTGCCGGCGATCGGTGCTTCCTCGGGGTCAAACACTCGCGACATATCCTTGATGGCGCCGCCTTCGTCGTCGATTTGCACTTGCAGGGTTGGCCCATCGAGTAACTCGGCATAAGTGATTACGCGCTGACCTGAACTGCTACGACTCACCGCCCAGGAAAGAAAGGTAAAGAGTATTTGCCGCAGGCGACCTTGATCCGAAACGATCCTGGTTGCCTCGGGAGCCAGATCGTATTCGAGTGTTACCTCGTTCTTCTGTGCCAGACGGCCGACGGCGGCGCAGGTATCGCGTAACGTGTCCGCGAGTGAAAATTCGTGAAAGAACAATTCAGCGGGCCCTGATTCCAGACGCGACAAATCTACTAATTGATTAAGACTGGCAAGCTGCTGCATGCCGGAATTCTGGATCTTCTGGCAAAAGCGCCGCTGTGTGTCACTCAACTTTTCCTGATCGAGCAGTATTTCAGCGAAGCCGAGGATCGACGTCAGCGGGGTGCGCAGCTCGTGAGACATGCGCGCGAGGAACAAAGAACGATAATGCGAAATATGGCGTAGTTCGCGATTCGCCTCTTCAAGCGCGGTGGTCCGCTGTTGCAATTGCTCAATCAATTGCCCCACGCGCTCGTCGTTAGACG
>JBDTTW010000172.1:0-6958 GCA_039930405.1 bacterium | reverse complement strand
ACCTGGCAGACCGTCACAGAAGTCAACGTGCGAGGCCGGATTATAACACATCGCAGACTACAGCAAGGCAAAGCTCTGCGGCTCGGAGAGACAGAAAAGATTGACCATTAGACAGTGTTCAGAGCCCGTCGTATGATGAAAGTTCAGGTAAAGCAAACTGTTAGTTTGCGTCGGTCGCGGGCCCTTCAGGTTTAGTGGCAACGAACCGCCCGCAAACTAACAGTTTGCTATACGGTCAGGCTGATACCTCGATCAGAGTGGCAGAGACTTTGGTCTGTGCCATCGTGGCAGTCACAGACTGAAGTCGATGCCACTTCAGATAAATGAACAAAGCGCCAGAAATTCTTAAGGTCGACCCAGACATCGCGATCCCCGGTGGCGAGGTGGCGATTGATTGCGCTGACTTCGACACCAGCGACCCGACGCTGTGCGCCGTTTGGTTTGGGAAAGAGAGGGCTCCCCTGGTGGCGTTATCACCGGGGCGCGCCCTGGCGATCGTTCCTGAAATGAAGCAGCCCAGCGAAGTGGCCATCACGCTGGAAAGCCACGGAGTCAGAAGCGCCGACGCGATCATAATCGTGGGCCGCAGACTTGCTGAGGATCTGCATCCAGTAACCAGTCCGGCTTTTGACCCTGACGACGGGGCTTTGTTTGTAACTCGCTCCGGCTCGCGCGGGGAACAGCTTCCGGTCACACTGTTTCGCATAGATGTGGACGGCGAAATTACTGAGTTCTCAGGTGACATAACTAATCCCACTGGAATCGCGTTCGACAGTCGCGGTCAAATGTTCGTCAGTAGTCGCATGGACGGCAGTATCTATCGCATCACGCCATTCAAGGAAGCGGTCCCGTTTGCGCACGGGCTTGGCGTGGCGACGGGAATCGCGTTCGACAATGACGACACGATGTATGTTGGTGATCGCACCGGAACGATTTATAAGGTCAACGGCATTGGCGAGGAGACGCAGTGGGTTCAGCTTGAGCCATCTGTTTCTGCTTACCATCTGGCGGTTGGACCAGACGATGCGTTGTATGTGACTGGCCCAACGGTAGCGAGTTTTGATTCAGTGACGCGCGTTGCGCCTGATGGCTCAGTCAGCACGTTCTATAAAGGCCTGGGACGGCCGCAAGGGCTGGCATTTGATCCCGAGGGGAATCTTTTAGTTGCGGCTTCCCTGCGTGGCCGGCGCGGGATTGTAAGAATCACGCCCGATGGCAAGGACGCGGAACTATTTTTGGCAGGCATGAATCTGGTTGGGCTGGCGTTTAGTGCGACAGGCGATTTGGTTGTGGCTTCGACCGATGCGGTTTATAGCCTGGCGCTCGGCTCTGGATCATAGCAAGATGAGATCGGTACCACCACGCGGTAGCGGCTGGCTGTCCTGATTGCCCATAAACCTCAGTTTTTGACACGATCTAAGGGCCATGCTAGTGTGAACCCCTTGTTTGTTTCTCCATTATTTACCTGCTAGATGGGCAACATAGATAGCAACACCATTGGCCAGTTCATCCTCTTCATGGTTGCATTGATTTTCTCGTTATCAGTGCACGAGTCGGCTCATGCCTGGATGTCCAATAGATTTGGCGATGACCTCGCGCGATTACAGGGGAGAATTACCCTTAATCCCGCCGCCCATATCGATCCGATAGGGACATTGTTATTTCCGGCAATAGCTTTTTTCACCCATATCCCAATCATAGGTTGGGCCAAGCCTACGCCCGTCAATCCGCTGAAATGGCGGAACAAGCGGGTCGCAAACTTTTGGGTTTCTGCTGCTGGCGTGATCAGCAATGCAATCATCGCGATAATCGCAGGCGTAATCATGCGCATTCTTTTTGAGTTCAATATCGTTGATCTCTACCTTCACCCTTTTTACGGTCTCGCGGCAGAGGCAACCAGCCCTTCGATAATCGCGGAAGGCGGCGCGAAGCTGCTGAGCGGCTTCTTTTCCCTGAATGTAGCGTTGGCGATTTTTAACTTGCTCCCGGTGCCACCTTTGGATGGGAGCAAGATTCTTGCCAGCATCCTACCCCCGAGCTTCGAACCGGCAATTGAGACGATGGAACGTTTCGGTTTCATGCTCTTAATCGTCTTGATGTTTACCGGAGTCTTTGGCTTCCTATTCCGGATTGTCATGCCTTTGGTCTCATACCCGTTTGTAATAGGTATTGGTTAGGTCAGAGAATGAAACGAATTTTTAGCGGCGTGCAGCCGACCGGCAATATTCATTTAGGGAATTATCTCGGCGCTCTGCTCAACTGGGTGGCGTTGCAACATGAGTACGAAAGTTTTTTCTGCATCGTCAACCTGCACGCGATTACTAACCGGCAAGATCCGAAACTGCTAGCCGAGAAAACCCGCGAGCTGGCGCGCATCTACATCGCGCTGGGTATCGATCCGAGCATCTCGACGATTTTCGTTCAGTCAGACGTAGCAGAGCATGCCCAGTTGACCTGGATACTTAACTGCAGCGCGCGCATGTCTGAGCTCGAGCGCATGACGCAGTACAAAGATAAGGTGCGCAAACAGACTGAGAACGTCGGCGTAGGAGTGTTTGACTATCCAGTTCTGATGGCGGCGGACATTCTGCTTTATCAAACTGACCTGGTCCCCGTCGGCGAAGATCAAAAGCAGCACCTCGAGTTAACGCGGGACCTGGCTATCCGGTTCAATCGCGATTACGGCGATACGTTTCGCGTGCCGGAAGCTTATATTCCCAAGGTGGGCGCGCGCATAATGTCGCTGTCGGATCCCACGAAGAAGATGTCAAAATCAGACGACGACCCGGCTGGTTGCGTTATGCTGCTGGACGATGCAGACAGCATTCAACGAAAATTCAAACGCGCGGTGACTGATTCAGGTACTGAGATTCGTTTCGCTGCATCGCGTCCAGCGATTACGAATCTGTTGACGATCTTTCAGTTGCTGACGGGTCAGGCTCCGGATGAGATTGAAGCGCATTTTTCAGGCAAAGGTTATGGTCAGCTAAAGCAGGAGCTGGCGGAGATCACAATCGAATTCCTGCGTCCGCTGCGTGAGAAAGTTGAATCGATCAGCGACGGTGAATTAGGTGCGATCCTGGACCAGGGCAAACAAAAAGCGCGCGGTATTGCTCGACCGACATTGGAAACTGTGATGGCGCGCGTGGGAATTTCCGGCGCGAAAGAGCTATTGGTAAGAGACTAATGGACGAAACTCCAGAAGGAACAGCCGCCCAACCGGCGCCGGAAGAAACCGGCGGACCAATAAGCGTGACCGGATCGTCTCCCGAGATCGTCGCCGATGACACGACTGACGATCTTAAGATCGTGATGGGCGACTTTGATGGCCCACTCGATCTCTTGCTGCACTTAATCCGTCAGGAACAAGTCAACATCTACGACATTCCGGTGGCGCGCATTGCGGATGAGTACTTGCGCTATTTGCAGGTGATGCAGGAACTCGACATTGCGGTGGCCGGCGATTTTTTGGTGATGGCGGCGACGTTAATTGAGCTGAAGACGCGTATGCTCTTGCCGCGCGATCCTTTTGCGGCGCCGGAGGAGGAAGAAGATCCGCGCAAGGATCTCGTAGATCAACTGCTCGAGTATCAGAAGTACAAAGCGGCCGCGCAAATGCTTTGGTCGCGCGCCACCGTCGAGCGCGCGGTGTTCAAACGCGCAGAAATCGAAACTGATAAGAACAACCCTGAAGTTTCTGTGGGTCTTTTCGATTTACTAAAAGTTTTTCAGGAAATTCTGGCGCGACACAAAGAAGAAGTCCTGCTGGAAATTGAGCGCGAAGAAATTTCCATGACCGAGATGCTTGAGCGGCTGAGAAACATGGTGATGTCCGCGGGCGAGTTGAACCTGCGTGTGTTTTTTGAACGGGCGCAGTCACGTCGTGAGTTGGTGCTGGCTTTTCTATCGGTGCTGGAACTGGTGCGCTCCACTGAAATCAAGTTATTTCAAAAAGAAACCTTTGGTGACATCGTCGCCAAAGTCGCAAGTTAAAAGTGATTCCGTTACTGTGCTGGCAAGACGCAAGCTAAGGCTTGTACTATAAACTGCAAGAACTAAGCGAAAGTATCAATGAGCGAAGAGAGCAGAGACAACCAAACAGATCAGCCGCTTGACGAAGCCGCGCTGAACGAAGAGGCCGCAAAAGAGCTCGAGGCGCTGGTTGCCGCTGAGGCAACGGGCGCTGCAGCACAGGATTCGCCTGACGACGGTGCGATGTATCAAGTGCAGAATTCTGCCGAGCGCGCCGGCATCATCGAAGCCTTGATCTTTGTTTCCGAAGAACCCATCAGCGCGAAGACAATCGCCGAGCTGTTGCGCGAGGATCGCAGCGTGGTTGAAGGCGCGCTGGCGGAGCTCTGGCAGGAATTCAACGGACGCAACGGTGGTTTGCAGTTGCGCGAGGTCGCCGGCGGTTGGCAGTTTGCCACGCGACCCGAATATCACGAACATGTGCGCGCGTTTTTGCGTTCGCGCCCGAGCGCCAAGTTGTCCATCGCATCATTAGAAACGCTGGCGGTGATTGCCTACAAACAACCGGTTACTGTGCCGGAGATTTTGGAGATTCGCGGTGTGCAATCTCCCTCGTCGATCAAGACGCTGCTCGACAAGAAGCTGATTGTGGCTAAGGGCCGGAAAGACACGGTTGGCCGGCCAATGATGTATGGAACTTCGAAAGACTTTCTGATGCAGTTTGGTTTGAAGGATCTTTCCGAGTTGCCCAGTATGGAAGACTTCCAGGATTTGGCTGGCGGAACTTAGGCGGAGTCGGCAGACGGCAGGAGCAGTCGGCAGGAGCAGTCGGCAGGAGCAGTCGGCAGGAGCAGTCGGCAGGAGCAGACAGCTGGAGCAGTCGGCAGGAGATACGGCAGGAGCAGATAGCAGGAGAATCAGCAGGAGTAGTGCGAACAAAACCGGTTAGTCCTGCCGAGTGCTCCTGCCGTCTGCTGACTTTTTGATATGCAGGAACGACTACAAAAATTAATCGCCAACGCCGGCATCGCCTCGCGGCGTCATGCCGAAGAATTGATTACGGCCGGCGAGGTCACCGTCAACGGCAAAGTCATAACCGAACTCGGTACGAAGGCGGATCCGGCGAAAGACCACATCAAGGTTCGCGGCAAGCTGATCAACCCGGCGATTGAGAAACGCGCCCTGGTCCATGTGCTATTGAATAAACCGAAAGGCTGTCTCTCAAGCGTTTCCGATCCGGAAGACCGCCCAACCGTCCTGCAGTATTTGCCTGTTTCGCTTGGCCGTCTTTATCCAGTCGGCCGTCTGGATTTCAATACTGAGGGTCTGTTGCTCCTGACGAACGATGGTGACTTTACCAACTTCATTACTTCAGCGCGCAATAAGGTCCAAAAAATTTATGAAGCCAAGGTAAAGGGCCTGCCGACCGAGCAGGCGATTGAACGTTTGCGACGTGGCGTGACGCTCGAGGATGGCACGCGCACCGCGCCGGCGAAAATAAAACGTGTTTACGAAACGCAGACGAACTCCTGGTTTGAAATTATTTTGCATGAAGGAAAGAACCAGCAGATACGCCGCATGTTCGACCTTATCGGTCATTCAGTTATGAAGTTGCGCCGCTCGCAAATTGGGCCATTGCGCGATGACAAATTGAAACCAGGGACCTGGCGCAAACTTTCCGAAGCAGAGGTCAAAGCAATTACGACTAAGAGTAAGGGCGGCCGGCCGGCACGCGTGGCCAGTCACGCTTCATCGCGCCAATAAGGTAGAATCTAGGCTTAAGAAATTGCTGGTTGGGACAGGCATTCTTGCCTGTGATGTTGCAGGCGGGGATGCCTTTGTCGCGCCCGCCGCCGGAAAAATATGCATTTCGAATTAAACGAAGAACAGCAACAGATCAAGACGAGCGTGCGCGAATTTGCCGAGGCCGAAATCGCGCCACACGTGATGGAGTGGGACGAAGCCCAGCACTTTCCGATCGAGTTGCAACCGAAACTGGCGGCGTTGGGACTAACTGGCGTTTTGTTTCCCGAAGAGTACGGCGGCGCCGGCATGGGTTACATCGAGTACGCGACCATCATCGAAGAGCTTTCGCGCGTTGACGGTTCGGTGGGAATCTCGGTCGCGGCGCACAACTCGCTTTGCGCAAATCACATTTATCAGTTTGGCACTGAAGCGCAAAAGCAGAAGTTCCTGGTGCCGCTGGCCACCGGTAAGCATCTGGGAGCCTGGGGCCTGACCGAACCAAGCGCTGGATCGGACGCTTCAGGAACGCGTTCCACTGCCGTGCGCAAAGATGGCGGTTGGATCGTTAACGGCTCGAAGAATTTTATTACTCATGCTATTCACGCTGATACTTGCGTGGCGATGGCCGTAACCGATCGCGCGAAACAAAGCAAAGGCATTTCGGCATTCATCTTTGAAAAGGGAATGGCGGGCTTTGCGCCGGCAAAGAAAGAGAACAAGCTTGGCCTGCGTGCGTCGGAAACAGCCAGCGTTGTGTTTGAGGATTGTTTCGTGCCCGACGGAAACCGTCTCGGCGACGAGGGCAAGGGTTTCGTTAACGCGATGGAAGTGCTCGACGGTGGTCGCATCTCAATAGCTGCGCTTGCAGTTGGAATCGCCCAGGGCGCCTACGAATCGGCAGTTCGTTATGCAAAAGAGCGACAGCAGTTTGGCAAGCCGATTGCGGAGTTTCAGGCGATCCAGTTTAAGTTGGCAAACATGGCAATGCAGATCGATGCCGCGCGTTTGTTGATGTATCGCGCTGCCTGGCTTAAGGACAACAAGCGAAAGGTGACGAAAGAGTCGTCGATGGCGAAGTTGTTTGCTTCCGAAATAAGTGTGAACGTTTGTGAAGAAGCGATTCAGGTCCACGGCGGCTATGGCTACACCAAGGATTATCCGCCGGAGAAATTCTGGCGTGATTCCAAGTTGTGCACGATTGGTGAAGGCACGTCGGAAATTCAGCGCCTGATCATTGCGC
>JBDTTW010000171.1:0-9551 GCA_039930405.1 bacterium | reverse complement strand
GTTTAGTTTTTATCCAACGGTTCCCTTCGCTGATCTGGTAGATGACAATGGCAATGTCTTTGCAAATCCGATTAACAACTTCAACGCCGCCAATCCGTTCGCCTTTAACGGTAACAAGACTGGCCGAACGCTGAGCGCGTACGTTCAGGATCGTTTTGCAGTCGCTAAAAACCTGACCCTCGATCTGGGCATTCGTTACGATAACTACAAGGTACTAATTAGCGAACAGGCCCTAAGCCCGAGACTGGCGATCGCGTATTACATTCCGAAGACTCAGACAACCTTCCGCGCCTCTTACAATCGCCTTTTTCAACCACCACCGGCTGAGAATTTGTTACTGGCGAGTTCGGCGCAAGCCGCGGCCATCTCGCCCCTGGCGGTGCTTCAGGGAGTGACAACAGTCAAGCCGATCCTTCCCGACAAGGAGCACGCTTTCGAGATCGGGGTGCAGCAAACGCTATCCCGCTACCTGCGCGCGAATATGACGGTTTATCAAAAGCGCATCGAAAACTTTTCAGACAAGGACCAGTTTTTTGAAACCGGAGTTGTCTTCCCGATTTCCATCTCGTCAGGAAGAGTCACCGGCGAGGAACTAAAACTCGAAACCATAGATATTCGTGGCTTCCGTGGATCGCTTTCTTTCGCCAATGCCCACGCGTATGGCGTCACGCCAATATCCGGAGGATTGTTTCTCGGCGAGGATCCGCAGGAACTTCAAGTGCAGGGAATAAAGTTCGCTGCCGATCACGATCAGCGCAATGAAGCGCAATTTCAAGTTGCATACAATCAGCGCCCCTCTGGCATCTATGCAATTTTCAACGGCCGGTATGATTCGGGAGTGCCAACGGATGTCGTGCCGGGCACTACTCTCGCGCAATTCGTCGCCGCCGGATTCGACCCGCGGCTTTACAACGAAATCGATTTTCAGAGGAACCGCGTGCGGCCCAGGACGATTTTCGATTTCTCAATCGGGGCTGACTTGCTGCAAAAGGAACGCGTCTCGATGAATTTGCAGTTTGACGTGCAGAATCTGACGAACCAGCTATTCCTTTACAACTTTGAATCCGTTTTTAGCGGGACGCACGTGGGCTATCCGCGCATGTTCAGCGGCAAACTTGCGCTCAGGTTCAAGTAAAAGACCTGAAATTGACGCGAGCCGGGCGGTCAAAATTGCCGCTCGGCTCTTAGTCCAAGGATCCCGATTTCGCCAATGTTTCATTGACAGTTTTTCGTGCTAAGGCCTAGAATGTCGTCCATCGAGTGTTTGTTCCGGTTAGCCCTTAACCACCTGAGGAATTGCTATGAGCCTGGTTAAGATCATCGTTATTACGATAATCGTGATTCTGAGCATTCTGCTTTTCGGCCGCTTCTTTGTGTAGCCGAACGGCGGCATGCCCCTACCTTTCGTAACGTCGCCCGCAAAACTGATGCTCACGCCTGCAGTTTGTAGCTTGCCGGCGCTGAAGTGTGTGCTGCTTCTGAGCGCCATCCTGGCATTCATTGCAGCTCAAGATACAAACGCTCAGGAACCAATGGCCGCGGATGATGTCGTCCGCATAGACACTCGGCTGGTTGTCTTGCCAATACGCGTCCGCGACAAACGCGGGCAAACCGTTGCCGGACTAACTGAAAACGACTTAACCCTTAAAGACGAAGACAACGCGACCACCGGACTGTATCTCTACCGCGGCGCCGATCGTGTTTCGCTGGTCTTTGCGCTGGACCAATCGGGCAGTCTGCGCGAGATCATGAATCAGCAACGCGAAGCGGCGCTCGCGTTGTTTGGACAGTTTGGTGAAAAGTCACAAGTCGCGATCATGCGGTTTGCCGAGCGACCAAAATTGGCATTAGCTTTCGGGCGCGATCTCGACGCATCTCGCGCTGCGTTTTCAGTTTCAGCGGCCAGCAATCAGCATACGGCCATCTTCGATGCCGCGGCCGCGGCCACGAAGTTGTTTGAAACCCTGCCGCGCATCCGTTCCGAAAGACGCCTCGTGATTTTGCTTAGCGACGGCCTCGATACGGCAAGCACGGTAAAGCCACGCGCAGTCCTCGAAGCGGCGCTTAAAAGTCAGGTAACGTTTTATGTGATCCACCTGCCGTTGTTCACGCCAATCGATGGACGACTGAGGGTGCGTCCGCCGGCAAAAGGCTTTCGCGAGCTCGCGGAAAAAACCGGCGGTAAGTATTTTCTGGTAGGTAACGCCTCATCTCCGCTCGCGTCTCAGGCGAATAGCGATTTGTCCGCTGTGTTCAAGGCAGTCGAGGAAGACCTAAAGAGTCAGTATCTGCTTGGGTTCTATACTAAGGAATCAGCTAATGATGGCCGCATGCATCGGTTGGTAGTCGGTTTTCCCGCCGGTGTTGAGTATCAATTTGGCGGTTTCGGTTATTCGCAGAAGCACGAACTGTTTATCGCGCCCTCTGCTCCAACGCATCCGTAGAGTGGCCTAGGCCACTTTTGCATGCTTGCTTACCTCGCCGCGATTCGGTAAACAGTAGTCTTCAAATCCAGACAGCTTTCCTGATACTAAATGACCGACGAAAAAGAACTCGGCCTAAGAAAAATTCGCCGCGCGCTGATCAGCGTTTCCGACAAAACGGGCATCGTTGACTTCGCGCGCGCACTTAAAGCGTTTGACGTTGAAATCATCAGCACCGGCGGCACGGCGCAAGCGCTGCGCGATGCGGGTGTTGAAGTGCGCGACGTTTCGGACGTCACCGGCTTTCCCGAGATGATGGACGGCCGCGTGAAGACTCTGCATCCAAAACTTCACGGTGCTTTGTTGAGCATTCGCGATAATCCCGAACATGCAGCAGCAATGAGCGAGCACGGCATTGAACCAATAGACATGGTTGTTGTGAATCTCTACCCGTTCGAAGAAACTATAAAACGCGAAGGCGTCACGCTGGACGAAGCTGTTGAGCAAATCGACATCGGCGGGCCGGCGATGATTCGTTCGGCCGCGAAGAATTTCAGAGACGTTGCCGTCGTCGCCTTACCATACTTCTATTTAGGAATTATTGACGAGTTGGCAGCCAATCAAGGGGCGCTTTCCCTCTCAACGCGCGCGCGCCTCTCCACTCAGGCGTTCTTTTGTACGACCGCGTATGACCGGACTATCTCTACGTATTTTGGAGCGATGGGGCCTCGCCTGTTGGGAGGCAACGCGGCAGCCGAGCCCGTGCTACCCGAAAGCGATCCTGCAATCAGTGACACTTCTACAGTCACGCATTTCAATAAGCTGCACGCCTTGGCTGCGGATCTTGAGGCGGGGGGATTATTCCCCCACCGCATTAGTCTGCTCTGCGAGAAAAAAATGGACCTTCGTTACGGCGAGAATCCACACCAACGCGCCGCACTCTACAACACGAGCGAGGCTGACGGCGTCGCAAACGTCGAACTGCTCGGCGGCAAAGAAATGTCCTACAACAACTATGTTGACGCGGACGCCGCTTGGCAATTGGTTTGTGACTTCGACGAACTGGCGTGCGCGATCATCAAGCATACTAATCCCGCCGGGATCGCACTCGGCGCATCCGCAGCAGAGGCTTATCGCCGCGCGCTGGCGACGGACCCGACCTCAGCATTCGGAGGAGTCGTTGCCTTCAACGCGCCGGTTGATGAAGCGGCGGCGCGCGCTGTCGTCGAGATTTTCACGGAAGTAATCATCGCACCAGACTATGAACCTGCGGCTCTGGAGATTCTGAAAACGAAAAAGAATCTGCGGGTTTTGCGCCCTTTGAATGTCGCCGCGACGGAATCAGCGCGAGTCGAGTACAAACAAATCTCCGGCGGCATGCTGGTTCAAACTAGCGACGGGCATCAACTGAAGCGGGAAGACTTGAAGGTTGTAACCAAACGCGAACCGACCGAAAACGAAATCAGGGACCTGATGTTCGGCTGGACTGTTTGTAAACATACGAAGTCAAACGCGATCGTCTACGCACGCGACGAGCAAACGGTTGGTGTGGGTGCCGGCCAGATGTCGCGCGTAGATTCAGTAAAGATAGGCGCCATGCGCGCGCAGTTGCCTGTTCAGGGTTCCGTGCTGGCCTCCGATGCCTTCTTCCCTTTTCGCGACGGCATCGACGAAGCGGCGAAACATGGGATCACAGCAGTCATTCAGCCCGGCGGCTCAATGCGCGACGCGGAAGTGATTGCCGCTTGCGATGAACAGAACATTGCCATGGTCTTTGCCGGCATCAGGCACTTCAAGCATTAATTGCTTGCGAGGAGCCGGTGGTTCGGAGTCCATGCTTTAGCTTGTGCTTGCCACGGCCTCGCAACCGGAAGGTAGACTCTGAACCGCTTGGTCGCTTTTGCGGTTTTGCCGCGTCTCTGCGGAAAAGCCTTGCCTTACCGGCAACAATCAAAAAGGACCGGCGAGGCGGCGTCTGGCCGTTGCGGGCGGTTAAGTTTGTTGGCTTGCTCTTTAACCTGACTTTATTGATACTTCGAAACCATGCTCAAAGACAAAACGGGAATTATTTTCGGTGTTGCCAACAAACGCTCCATCGCCTGGGCCACGGCCCTTGCACTGCACGAAGCGGGCGCGCGGTTGGCGTTCACTTATCAGGGTGATCGCCTGAAAGAAAATGTTGAAGAACTTACTAACGAAACCATGCCGGGCTCGGTGTTGCTACCGTGTGACGTCACGAAACAGGAAGAAGTCGACGCAACATTCAAACGAGTTGGCGAGGAGTTTGGCCGTCTAGATTTTCTTATTCACAGCATCGCCTACGCGCCGCGCGAAGCGCTGGGTGGCGAATACCTCGACACCAGCCGCGACGCTTTCTTGACCGCGCTGGAGATAAGCGCTTACTCGCTGGTGCAACTGTCCCGGGCGGCGATGCCATTGATGACCGAAGGCGGCAGCATCGTTTGCATGAGTTACTACGGCGCGGAAAAAGTCATTGCCGGCTATAACGTGATGGGCGTCGCCAAATCAGCGCTCGAAGCCAGCACGCGTTATCTCGCCAACGACCTCGGTCCGCGCAACATTCGCGTGAATGCGATCAGCGCTGGTCCAATCCAAACACTATCGGCGCGCGGTGTTTCCGATTTTTCGACGATGCTGAAACACCACGCCGAGCGCTCCGCCTTGCGGCGCAATGTTGAACCACGCGAAGTTGGCAGCACGGCAGTTTTTCTTTGCAGTCCGATGTCGTCCGCAATTACAGGCGAAGTTATCCACGTCGATTGCGGCTACAGCATCATGGGAATGTGAGAATTAGTTTCGAGTTTCGAGTTTCGAGTTAAGAGCGCGATGAAAACTTGGAACTTGAGACTTGAAACCTGAAACTTGAAACTAAGAAATATGAACGACAAACCAGAACCAGACGAGCACAAGCCGGGAACCACTCAGGACGAACAACTCCTCGAGAGTCCACGGCTCGACGAGTTTACCCACACCGACACGTGGCGGGTGTTTCGTATCATGGGCGAATTCGTTACCGGTTTCGACGAACTCGCCACGCTGACCCGCGGCATATCAATCTTTGGTTCCGCCCGCACGAAGCTTGACGATCCTGACTACGCTGCCGCTCAGGAAACTGCGGCGCTGCTGGCGCGAGCTGGTTTCGCGGTGATTACCGGCGGCGGACCGGGAATCATGGAAGCGGCGAATCGCGGCGCGTTTGAAGCCGGTGGGTTGTCGGTTGGCTGCAACATCGAACTGCCGTTTGAGCAGAGTTCGAATCCTTATCTAACGCGCAGTCTAAAGTTCAAATACTTCTTTGTGCGCAAGATGATGTTCGTGAAGTACAGCCTCGGCTTCATTATTTTTCCCGGCGGCTTTGGTACGCTGGACGAACTCTTTGAAGCGCTGACGCTGATTCAAACTCAGAAGATTCGCAACTTTCCGGTGGTGCTTTACGGATCGAAGTATTGGGAAGGGCTACTGAATTGGGTGCGTGACTTTGGTTTAAAAGAAGGAAAGCTGACTGAAGAAGATCTAAAGCGGCTGCATCTCACTGACTCGCCGGCCGAGGTCGTAAAGATTATTGTCGATAGCCAAAGCTCGTTTCTTAATCCGGCAAGTAACGTCCCGGATGAATATCAATACCGCGATGATTAATCGCAATCCTTACTCTGAAGTTACACACGCGTTCAGCCATTCCAGGTAAGGTTCGGACAGCGCCGTTAACGGCAGCGCGACAATCTCAGGCGTTTCATAACTGTGAACGGCGCGCACTTCCCTCTCCAACTCTGCAAATTTCGCGGCCAGCGTTTTGGCAATCAACAACACTTCCGGCTGCCTTTCAATCTTGCCTTGGTATCGATAGACGGATTCCATTGCCGGCAGAATCTGCACGCAGGCGGCGAGCTTGCGCGCAACCAGCAGGTCCGCTAAGCGCGACGCTTCTTCCTTGTCGGGAGCCGTGATGAAAACGGCGATTGGCTGGTCCGGTGCGGCGGTCATTGAAGCTCAACCAGTAGAACTCGCGAAGACTCAAGACGTTAAGTTGACAGTCCTGGGAAGTTTTGACCAGGTTCTTCGACGCGTAGCGACGCCTGAACCGGGGCATTTCGAGCGTCGCTACGCGACTATGCCTACCCTTCGAAGCAAACCCGGCGTTGAAACGCCGGGCTAAATTCTGCCGACGCTACGCGTCCAGAGCCTGATTAAGATTCCTACTCTTCGTCTTCGTCGGTTTCGCCGCCGGTG
Source organism: bacterium (assembly GCA_039930405.1). Lineage (GTDB taxonomy): Bacteria > Acidobacteriota > Blastocatellia > Pyrinomonadales > Pyrinomonadaceae > PSRF01. The sequence goes on along the minus strand of JBDTTW010000171.1, from coordinate 2,880 downwards.
AGTGGCGTCGTGTCTGAGCCAAAGAAAGCGGCGTAGAGTTCTTTCGCACGATCGAAGTCTCGTTCATCAACGAGAATAATTGAGCCCGGCGAAGTACTCGAAAGCAGCGGAGAAAAAGCATCGGCACCGCCCGATTGAACGACGGAGCGAATGCCGTTCTTGGTAAGAATGTCATTCACCATTTCAGCTTCCACCGGCGAGCCGAGATTGTGCAACGGCAACCACTTCGCTTCGCTGCTGTCGTGAGCTGTGTTAGCGGACGTCAGTCGTGCGACCAGCTCCGTATTGTCATCGGGACAACGCGTAATGCCTGGCTCATATTCAGATTCACAAACTGGACAGAACATAAATACCTCGTGAAAAGTTATTCGTGAAAAGTAAAAAGTAAGATAACGCTTTGGCTCTCACTTGTCACCCTTCACCTCGTCACGCTTCACTCTTCACTTGTCACTTTTCACCTGTCACTGCTTTTTCAAACGGAATTTCCTCAAAACTCGTCATCCGTTTGAAAGCACTGAAGCGCTCGTTGATTTCTGCGTGCGTCAAACGTCGCACGCGCGCGGTGCCGAATTCTTCGACGTTGAATGAAGCCATGACCGAGCCAAAGATCATCGCGCGGCGCATGGCAGCATCGTCGAGCTTCTCCTGGCTCGCTAAATAACCCATAAAACCCCCGGCAAAAGTGTCGCCAGCGCCGGTTGGATCGAAAACCGAGTCGAGCGGATATGCCGGAATCGCGAAATAACTGTTGTGAGTAAAGAGGGCCGCGCCGTATTCGCCACGCTTAACAATCAACGCCTTGGGCCCCCACGAAAGAATGCTGCGCGCCGCTTTGATGAGATTCGGTATCTCAGTCAACTGACGTGCTTCGGCATCGTTGATGATAACGACATCGACACCTTTGATCGTGCGCAGCAACGATTCGCGCGTGTTCTCGATCCACAGGTTCATCGTATCCAGGGCCACGAGTTCGGCGTTGGGAACCTGTTCGCGAACTTCGCGCTGCAAGTCGGGCTGAATGTTTCCCAGAAAAACTAAACGCGACTGCTTCGAACGTTCGGACAGCTTGGGCTTGAAGTCAGCAAACACGTTCAACTGGGTATCAAGCGTGTGCGCTACGTTCAAATCGTAATCGTAGCGTCCAAACCAGCGAAACGTTTTGCCGTCCGGAATCTTTTCCAGGTCGGTGGTATCGATGGTATGCGTGGCAAAGACGATTGCGTCGTCATCACCAAAATCGCCGCCCACGACGCCGACAATACGCACGTCCGTGAAGTAGCTTGCGGAAATTGAGAAGTGCGACGCGGAGCCGCCCAGCATTTTTTCACACTTACCGAAAGGGGTTTCTACTGCGTCGAATGCAACTGAACCAACTACTAATAGTGACATGTTTTTGTTTTATGTTCTCTGTTGGGAAACTGGAAAGCAAACCAGACGATCATGTTGGCCGTCGTCCTGGTCTTTGGCGGTCTTACTTGCTTTCAATGGCAAATGAGAACTGTCAAATGATGAATGAAAAATGTTTTGTTACGGCATCGTGGCTTCCGGCTTAACCGGTCCACCAAGCCCCTTCAGTTCCTCTTCGGCCTGTTTAAGAAACACGCTATTCGGATACCCCGCAACCAGCCGCGACAGATAAACGCGCGCGTCCTGCCGCAACTGCTCAGCAGTTTTCTCCTTGGCCTTTTGCTTGCCGCGGTTTTCGGCCAGCCGCAGACTGCTCGCGCCGGCAATAAACAGCACTTCATCCAGCTTCGCGAAATTCGGATTGCCGGCGTCGATTTCTTCGCAGCGCTTGATGGCCGCAACGTAAGCCTTCTTCAACTTGAAGTAATGGCGCGCAACTTCGAGGTTGTGCAGCGAATCTTTTTCGAGATCTTCATCGCGCAGCGTAGACGGATCCGGGCCAGTCTTTGCCGCACCCTGTGCCTGGGCAACCGCTGCTTGAACGGTAATCGCAGCCAGGATAACTATCAATGCTATTGAGACTTTTTTCATAAAGGTCCTCTTACAACTTTCTCGCGACACCGCCTTTGATGCAGATTTCGAGCACCCGGCTCGAACAATTTCACTCCAAGGCATATTTCTTGACTATCACATCCAGCTTTTGCCTGGTTTCCGGCGGCCACAAGTGCGGGGCGGTGAATATGGCATTCTTCAGTGCTGACGCACACTTGCAAGTCCGCTCAATGTTGGTCAGCCGCTTGACTGCCTCTTTCATGATCAGTTGCGCGTTGCGGACATTCTTATTCAGGTATTCGACCACAATGTCAATGGTCACATCATCATGGCCGGGATGCCAGCAGTCGTAATCGGTAACGAGCGCCAGCGTGGCGTAACAAATCTCGGCCTCGCGCGCGAGCTTGGCTTCCTGCAGATTCGTCATTCCGATCACGTCCATGCCCCACGACCGGTAGACTTCGGATTCGGCCTTGGTGGAAAACGCCGGGCCCTCCATGCACAAGTACGTTCCGCCGCGATGCGTCTTCACTTCCGTGACCTGGCACGCATTCTCCAGCACGTCGCCGAGTTCACCGCACACCGGATGTGCAAAAGTCACGTGCGCCACAATGCCCTCGCCAAAGAAAGTCGATTCGCGAGCGCGGGCGCGCGTGCGATCGAAAAACTGGTTCGGGATCACCATGTCGAGCGGAGCGTATTGCTCTTGTAACGAGCCGACGGCGGATGCCGACAGTATTCGCTCGACGCCCAGCATCTTCATCGCATAGATGTTGGCACGATAAGGAACTTCAGTTGGTGTGAAACTGTGGCCGCGCCCATGCCGCGGCAGAAAGGCGACCGACTCGCCTTCGAGGGTGCCAACAATGAAGGCGTCAGACGGTTTCCCAAACGGCGTTTCCAACTCGACCTCTTGAACGT
>JBDTTW010000170.1:0-4472 GCA_039930405.1 bacterium | reverse complement strand
GGAGTGGTTGATGATGGAGCGAGGCATGTTAGCCCGCGTGTCGTAAGGTGTCAATTGGCATGCCTCGTAAAGCAAACTGTTAGTTTGCGTTGGTTGACGGGATTTAAGTGAACGGCACCCGGCCGCCGCAAACTAACAGTTTGCTTCACCAAAGCCGGGAAATGCAGCAGCTTTAGTGCTTTTCTTTGGGAAAGCTTCCGCTTGAAACTGGTTGTTCCCGAGCGGCTTCGTACAAAACTTAAAAGGAATCAATGATGACCCGATTCGCCCCGGCTCTACTTATACTTCTGCATCTTTTCCTTGGTGCGTCCGCTCTCCGCGCCCAGTCCCCAGTTCCCGTTGCTCCAACACTGCGCCCGGCCAATCAACCATTGCCTGTTGCCGACTCGAAACAAAATGCTGCCAGCTCGGATGAACCTGAAATTGACGAGAACGACGTCGTGCGCGTCAGCACCAGCCTGATTACAGTGCCTGCTGAAGTGATGGACCGCAACGGGCGTTACATTGGGAATCTGCGCAAGGAAGACTTTCGCATTTTTGAAAATGGAGTCGAACAGGAATTGTCATATTTCGCTAGCGTCGAGCAACCATTCACAGTGGCGTTGTTGTTGGATGTGAGCGGCTCGACGCAGTCGCGGTTGCAGGCGATACGCGCGGCGGCCAATACTTTTATCAAGCGCTTGCGCCCGAATGATCGGCTCCTAATCATTTCCTTTGACGGCAAAATAAATGTGCTGACTGAAGCTGTGAGCTTAAACGAGCTGCGTCAGAAGCGTTTGCGGCTTGATGCCGTGAATGATGGTACGCTTCTTTACGATACCGTTGATTTGGCTCTCAATCAGAAACTTGCTGCCATCCAGGGCCGCAAGGCGATCGTCTTATTGACTGACGGAGTTGATGGCGGCAGTAAACGCGGCTCTCTTAAACACAACCTGCACGATGCTGAAGAATCGAATACCGTAATCTACACGGTCCAATACAACACGCTGCCTGAACTGCCTGCTCGTCTCAGTCGCATCGCAAATCCCAAGGTGCGTTCACACATGCAGGCGAAGATGACAAAAGAGTATGAGGTGGGCTCGAATTATTTGCGCTCGCTGGCTGAGAAAACAGGCGGACGTCTTTACAGCGCGGAGGATTTGTCAGATGTTCCAGCGGCCTTCAACGCGATAACTGAAGAACTCGGGCGGCAGTACAGTTTGGGTTACTACCCAAAGAGCGCAGCGCAAGCAGGCGAGACCCGCGACATTAAGGTGAGCACTCGTGTACGGAACCTGATCGTGCGTGCGCGCGAAAGTTATGTGGCGACTGCGTCGCGCTAGATTGCGGCACTGCTCCTATCTTCATTACGTTGACATCGCGTAGGTGGCCAAGCTAATCTGTTACCCCGTGAATCACACGGGTCCAAATCCTCAAAACAACAACAAAACAAGAGTAGTCGCAATAATCCCCGCTCGTTATGAGTCTACCCGTCTGCCCGGCAAAGCCCTGCTTGAAATCGCCGGCAAACCAATGATTTGTTTGGTTGTGGAGCGCGCGCTGGCCGCCGCGAACGTCGAGCGCGCAATTGTAGCCACCGACGATCGGCGTATTTTCGACGCCGTCACTTCAGCCGGCTATGAATCGGTTATGACGCGGAGCGATCACCTGAGTGGAACGGACCGAGTTGCGGAAGTTGCTGCTGGTTTGCCCGAGGCCGAGATCGTGGTGAACGTTCAGGGCGATGAACCGTTGATTGCGGCGCGCACGATTGAGAACGCTGTCCGGGAACTGGACAACGACCCGCGCGCAGGCATCGTCACCACCTGGGAATCGATGGAAGCCGCAGCCGAGGTATTGAATCCTGATATTGTAAAGATCGTAGTCGATGATCAGGGACGCGCGATCTATTTTTCGCGATCGCCGGTGCCTTATCCACGCGACGCCGCGCGCAAACACGGAACGCTGGCTAATGCATTGCACAACGAGCCCGCGCTGTTAGCAACTTTCCGCAAGCATACTGGCCTGTATGTTTACCGCCGCGAGGTGTTGCTTGAGTTCACCAATTGGCCGCAGGCGGAGCTGGAACGACTCGAGTCGCTGGAACAACTGCGGGCGTTGGCGCACGGAGTGGAAATCAAAGCCATCGAAGCCTCGACGCGATCGATCGGAGTTGACACTCCAGAAGATCTCGAACGGGTGCGTTCGCTGGTTGAAGAAGAGGCGTACAGTTTAGAGTCCAGGCTTTAGCCTGCTTCGCTGGGCAAGGCGGCAACCCAAGGTTGTACCCTGAACCGCTTGAATCCTGCGCAACTTGGGATTTATGAGTGACTGGATCGGATTAGCGGTAATTGGTTTCATCGTCGTGAGTGGGCTTGCGTTCCTGGTTTGGCTGAGCCGGCCGTACGAGATAACGACTGAGGAATTTGAAAAGCGCGCGGCAGAGGCACCCAGTTTATTAAGCGCTGGTTTCGTAGGTCTGCAAAAAATTCTGGATCCGGCAACGACCAAGGCTGTCATAGCGCAAGAGGATATCAAACAGGGACGCTACAACCAGGAGCAGGGCAAGGGTGATGGACCAGAAGCCGGCGACGCGGAAGAAGAAGGCAGTCGGCAGGAGCAGTAGGCGGGCGGCGGGAGCAGTCGGCAGGTTTTTTCAGATGCGTTTTTCTCAGCGTTCAGCTGCGGAGAATTCAATTACTTAAAATGTGCACGCGGTGAACAAAAGTGAAGAGTCCACAAGGCGTAACGAAAAAGGAGTAAGCAATGCCGAAATACATTTTTGTAACAGGTGGCGTGGTTTCGAGTTTGGGAAAAGGCTTGGCGGCATCTTCGATCGGGTGCCTGTTGGAGGCGCGCGGTTTGAAAGTCGCGCTGATCAAGCTCGATCCCTACATCAATGTTGATCCGGGAACCATGTCGCCATTTCAGCATGGCGAGGTTTTTGTTACCGACGACGGCGCCGAAACCGATCTTGACCTGGGGCATTACGAGCGCTTTACCCACGCCAATTTGTCGCAGGCCAACAATTGGACCACCGGCCGGATCTATCTTTCGGTGATTGAAAAAGAGCGGCGCGGCGACTACCTCGGTAAAACGATTCAGGTGATTCCCCATGTCACGAATGAGATTAAGGAAGCAGTCCGCGCGGTGGCGGAACAGGACAATGTCGACGTGATCATAGTCGAGATTGGCGGCACGGTCGGCGACATCGAATCGCTGCCGTTCCTCGAAGCAATCAGGCAAATGGGAAATGAAGAAGGCGCCGGCAACACCCTTTTCGTCCACGTTACTCTGGTACCGTTCATCGCCGCAGCCGGCGAATTGAAAACCAAACCAACGCAGCATTCGGTCAAAGACCTGCGCGAGATAGGTATCGCCCCGGACATTCTTTTATGTCGCTCGGACCGGCCGCTGTCCTATGATTTGCGTTCGAAGATTGCGCTGTTCTGCAACGTAAAGGAGTCGGCGGTCATCAGCGCGCAGGACGTGGACACGATTTATGACGTGCCGCTCGCTTTTCATGAACAGGGACTCGATGAATTGATCGTCACGCAACTCGGTCTCGGCGCGCGCGCGGCGCAAACCGATCTGTCCGAATGGCGTGACCTGGTCGGAACAATCCGCCAGCCCGCGGGCGGTCACGCGTCAATCGCGATCGTCGGCAAGTATGTCGAGTTGGAAGACTCTTATAAGTCCTTGCGCGAAGCGCTGACGCACGGCGGCGTCGCAAACAGGCTGCGTGTTGACGTGAAATGGATTGAGTCGGAAGAGCTGATGGACGATGACTACGAATCACGTCTGCGCGACTTTGATGCGATCCTGGTTCCCGGCGGCTTTGGCAAGCGCGGCATCGCCGGAATGATTCGCGCGATCACCTATGCGCGGAAAAGCGGGACGCCATATTTCGGAATCTGTTTGGGAATGCAGACGGCGTGCGTTGAATACGCCAGGAATGTTTGTGGTCTCAAGGATGCCGACTCTACCGAGTTTGATAGCGAGACGCCGTACCCCGTTATTTTTAAGTTGCGCGATTTGATTGATGTCGAGGAGTTAGGCGGCACCATGCGTTTGGGCGCCTGGCCCTGCAACCTTTCCGAGGATTCACTGGCCCGGGAGATTTACGGCAGCGCTGAAATCGGCGAACGGCACCGTCATCGTTACGAATTCAATCCGGAATTTCGCGAGAGCCTTGAGCAGGCAGGAATGATTTTCAGTGGCGTTTCACCTGACGGAAGATTTGTCGAGGTTATTGAGCTTTCGCGTGATGAGCACCCGTGGTTCCTTGGTTGTCAGTTTCATCCGGAGTACAAATCGAAACCACTAAGCGCCCACCCGCTGTTTGGGTCGTTTGTGCGGGCTGCCTACGGGAACCGGGTGCGCAATGAAACGTCGATGGACAAAAACGGTGAGCCGGACGTCTTGATTCCTGAGCGGGCGAATGTCACCAGCGCTGACTGAGCGCGCATAGTTTTCTGCAAACAATGTGTTGG
>JBDTTW010000169.1:0-2775 GCA_039930405.1 bacterium | reverse complement strand
ATCAAGACTGTAATCAACATCGTTGCGGGAAAAAGTTCCACTGCGACCAGCGGCAACAGATACAGCAGATACCTGGCGATGACTCCAGCCGGAACATTGTTCCTGCCGATAAAGCGCCAAAGTTCAAAGAGCGTGAAAATAAGAAAAATAAAAACCAAAGCAAAGAAGGCGGTTACAAAGCTGGACGTCAGAGTGCGAAAAAGACTGGTGTCCAACAAGCTTGGAAATCCCGAACGACCAGCGCCGACGGTGTGGTCAGAAAAAGCCGCGGACTGGGCGCCGACATCGCGGCGGCTGCTTCTCAGCAATCTGTTCTTCAAGTTGAGGGCGGGCAGCCGGTTGAAAATGAGCAGCAGCAAACTAAGAATTAGAATTACCGCCGATGCCAGCCATTCGCCAAACACTATGTGCCTACCGCTATTTCTGGCGATCGATTCGCCGAGCAGCGAGAGCAGGTAATAAATGACAACTACACTTAGCGTCAGCAGGACCCCAGCGCCGCGCCCGCCACGTCTTATGCGCAGACCGATCAGGCCGCCTAAAAACGCAAACAGGAGGGGAGAGACGGAAAGCGCCAGACGGCGATGCAAAGTTCTTGCCCCTTCCCTTCTTTCGTCGGCCGAAGCCGAATGAATTTGTTGTTGCAGATCTGTCCAATCTCTTTCCTCGGACTGAACTTCTTTTTGGCTGAGTGTTTCAAGCAACTCCGCGCGGCCAGTGTTCACCGCGAGCCTTAGCTGTTCGAGATGCTCAACTACGTTGGAGCGGTCCGCGCTGTCAGGGGGCGGAAGTTTCAAGGCTACGGCGTCAGTTAGAACCAATTCCGACTTGTCAGCGGAGGAATCGATTCGTCCCTGTCTTGCTGTCACAATCCGCGTCGATCCGTCCGGCTGTAGCGCGTAAATAAACACGCGCCCCCAGGTGCCCTGCGCCTTGTCGCCGTCACGAACGTAGATGACGTACCCGGGAATTTCCGTGTTGAAGGTGCGCGGTTCGACCGGCGACTCGAGTTTTTTCAGCGCTCCCTGAATAGCAACGCGGCGCAGGTCGCGAGCAGCCTGGGGCGCCTCTTTCATGTGTAGATAGAAAGCGCCGGCGGTCCCCAACGCGCCGATGAGCAGCGCTGGCCAAAGTAGCGTCCAGGTACCAACACCCGCCGCGCGCATCGCGACGATTTCGCTATCACTGCCCAGCCGGGAAAACCCAATCACGATCCCCGCCAGGACCGCAACCGGCACTGTCAGGATCAAGACGTTCGGAAGAAGAGCGGCAGCAATCTCGGCAGCGAGGTCGAGTGGCAAATCGGCATAAACTGCCAGCTCCGAAAAACGGCCGGCTTGTTGTGTGAAGAGGATCGCACTCAGCAGCACCGCCGACAGCAATACATAAGGTATCGCTTCAAGCAGGATAGACTTCGTTATTAACTTTCTGGCAGTCATTATCGATCAGGCTGAAGACTCACGAAGCGGCTGACGAATGAAAAGTTGAACGCAAGCGCGGCTGCTTCTCGAGCACCCGGCCAATTAGCTGTTGCGTAAAGGCAGCGAGCTCCCGGCGCACCGCATCCGAAACCTCATGTGATGCTTGAACAAAAATCTGCGGCGCGACCTTCTGCGTCGCTCGCAATTGGATTTGCACTTTACGGGAAACGGCGCTTCCCTGTCCCTGACTGCAACGGCGGCAACGCAAGACGAGGTCGAGGTTTAAGAAGATGCCGCTGGTGTCGTTGAATTCCTGATGACAGTGGCCACAACCGCGAATGTCGGGAAGATAGCCCTGCAGCTTTAACAACCAAATCTCAAAATAGCGCAGCACCAGTTGAATGTCACCAGGGGCTTGATTGATCGCTTCCAAACACGCCTTGACCATACGGAAGAGGTTGTCGTTGGCTTCATGCGGCGGAGAAAACTCAATCACCAAATCACCCATATATGCCAGGCCAGTCAGGGTTTCCGCCTGACTTAAAAGATCGAAGTGCGACTTAACGATCTCTGCCTGACGCACCGAGACGAGTTCTTTATTTTCCTTTTCGTACCAGGTGAGTTTGATTAAAGTGAATGGTTCGAGGGCTGCGCCAAACCTGCTTTTTAGTTTTCTGCAACCATTAGCGACGCCGCGCACGACGCCTGCAGACTGAGTCAAGGCCACAACGATCTTATCCGCTTCGCCGAAGTTATAAGTCCGCAGCACCAGCGCCTCAGTCTCAATGGTCGCCATTCATCACCTTACCGGCCGGGGACTAGAAGGGCAGGAAGTAAAGTATCCAGCTCAAAAGCAGACCGATGGCCATGAACTCAAGAAACACTTTAAGTCCATAGGTCAGACGCTCGTGCGGGGTGTCTTTAGCAACGGTGCCGAAGACGACCGCCGCCATCACGGCAAAGGCTGTCATAACTAAAAAGTGTCTCACGCCTTCCTCCCCGCCGCGATATCAAAGGCGTCCAGCATCGCCAGATAATTCAACAAGCCGGCGACCAATAGAAAAGTATTGCCGTACTCGTATGTCGCCCGAGCCGCATGTGCCGGGTCATCCGCGAAGCCCACGCCGAACAGCCACGAAACAATGTAGAGAATGCCGGAACCAAGGTTCGCAATCGTCGGCGGCAACTGGAGCAGTGCCGACAAGCCCTGTTCGTTTCCGCCAACGCTGAACAAGTGTCCACCCATCCATAGTCCGCCGAGGAAGCAGAGCCAAACACTGGCGCCCAACAAAAGCGCTCGCACCCATCGTCCCTGCAGCAAATGCCCGAGGCCCGGGACTAACCAAGCGGCGAG
>JBDTTW010000168.1:0-4062 GCA_039930405.1 bacterium | reverse complement strand
ACATCATCGTTTTTAAGTATCCCGGCAATCGTTATGATCCCAGCCGCGATGATCGACCTGACAATAAGCCGATAACGACGAACTATGTGAAGCGAGTCATCGGTCTTCCCGGCGACCACCTCCGCATGGAAGGCAGAAATCTGATCATCAACGGCAAACAGCTGCCCGAGCATCAAATCGAAGCAATGGATAACAACGACAAAGCGCCGCTTAACCTCAAGAACCCAGCGCCGCGCAAGGCCGGCGAGCCTTATGACGTTTACTACAACCCTGATTTTACGGAAGAGAGTTATCCCATCTTCCGGCTTGAAGGTGACGGCAAGGAGATCGTTATCCCGGCCGGCAAGTATTTCGTCATGGGAGACAATCGCAATAACAGCGAAGATAGTCGCTACTGGGGTTTCGTTCCGCGTGAATTGGTTATCGGCAGAGCCATGTTTGTCTACTGGTCCTACGACGAGAGCGCGTCCTCGAGCGGCAATTTTATTCTCGACTTTTTCAACAACACGCGTTGGAGCCGCACTGGAACGATGGTGAAATAAGCAGCCAGACTCGGCTGCAAGTATTCCGGAATTTACGAACCCCCGCCAACTTACTTTCCCTCTTTGCAATTCGAATGTTCGCAGCTGGCGAGTGTTAGAATCCCTGCCTAAACATAAGCGTCACCTTCTGCCCAAGGGGGAATTGGTTCGGTTGCAGTTGAAAAAATTCATCGGCCGTCTCTGGGCGCGCATAAACGACCACGACATATTCGGTCGCGCCGCACAACTTTCTTACTATTTCCTGCTCGCGCTCTTTCCGCTGCTACTTTTTCTGATGAGCCTGCTTGGTTATTTCGCCCAGGCCGGTTCCGATTTGCGGACTAAGCTGCTGACCTATTTGGGAACAGTGATGCCTTACTCGGCTGTCACGCTGGTCCGTACGACGTTGGACGAGATCAGCAAGTCGGCCGGCGGCGGCAAGATTTCGATTGGCATACTGGCGGCGCTGTGGGCCGCGTCAAACGGAATGGGCGCGATCAGCGAAACGTTGAATGTCGCCTATGGCATAAGGGAGCGGCGGCCCTGGTGGAAGGTGCGGTTGGTATCGATGGGTCTTACCATCATGCTGTCGATCCTGATTGTGGTGGCGCTGGCGATCGTGCTTTACGGCGGCCGGATTGGTGACTCAGTCGCGGCGCACTTTGGTTTCAGCAGCGCGTTCACCCTTGCCTGGAAAATCCTCCAGTTTCCGATTGCGCTTGTGTTCATCCTGTTGACGTTCGATCTCATTTATTATTTCGCGCCGGATGATCGGCGCCGACGCAGACGCAACTGGTGGAACGTAGGCGCAATCACCGCGGTCGTCTTGTGGCTGCTGGTTTCGTTTTGTTTTCGGCTCTACCTGCACTTTTTCAACTCGTACAGCGTGACCTATGGTTCGCTCGGCGCTTTGATTATCTTGATGCTGTGGTTCTATTTCACCGGCCTGGCAATTCTGATCGGCGGAGAAATCAATTCCGAGCTGGAGCAAGACTCGTGAACGATCTTCTTAACTGCGACCGCAGGACGCGTTCAAAGTTGATAATGCGTGCGACCCGCGTTGCTTTGATTGTTGTCGCGTTGTTGTTTGCTTGTTTGCCTGCGACTGCACAGAAAAAGAAGTCAACAACCAAAGCGAAACCCGTTCCGGCAAAGCCTGTCGACGAGCTGGCCAAACTGCGAGCAGAATTCATCCAGGCAACGAAGGATTACAAGGGCAGTTTGGAGAAACTGCTGGCCAGCTACGAAAAAACCGTAGTCACGGCAGAAAAGCGGTTGACTCAATCGCGAGAGCTATTGGCGCAGGGACTGATCTCCAAAAATGAGGTTGCGGCCAGCGAACGCAGTCTTGCCGACGCTAATGACAAAGTGACTGAGACCAAGTTGCGCATGAACAGTGCCGACGGGCAAATCGCGGACGCATTAGTTGAAGCTGACGCTGAGAAGACGCTCGCCAGGACTAAGCCCATGGCAAAGGGATCGCTCCTGCAGACCGCGGCCTATATTCGTTACAATGGCGGCGCCTCCTGGGCTTTATCCGACGCGTGGAAGGTGCAACGGTTTTTCCTTGACGCGTTTAAGAGGCCGTTACCGATTGCGGTGTTCGGCCAAGGCTCGATTCACGATCGTTGGCGCCTGGATCATCACAACGCGATGGATGTCTCGCTGCATCCCGATGGCGCGGAAGGACAAGCGCTGCTGAACTTTTTGCGTAGCAATGGCATCCCGTTTTTGGCTTTTCGCGCAGCCATACCCGGAACAGCAACCGGCCCGCATATTCACATTGGCCGGCCATCGCATCGGTACTGAAGCATCGACACGATTTACATGATTGACACGATTAAGAAGAGGATGAGTTAAATAGGTAATTTGTTAATTCTGCAAATCCTGTCAAATCGGATTCGCTGTCTTCATTACGTCAGGAGGAGTACTGTTGAAGCAAACATTCGCAGGCATTTTCGGCATTGCAATCCTTGTCCTTGGTGCAGTTTCAGCAGTCGCCCAAATGGATCAAAAGTTACCGGCCGTTTCCTTAACTCAATCGCAGGCGTCACACTTCGCAGGTCTGGCTTTGAAGTGCGTCTCAAAGGAGTTTCCAAACAAACCCGAACACGTCATGAATGATGCTCGGGACGTCGATAATCCTAAGAAACTCCATCCGGCTTTCTACGGTTGTTACGATTGGCACTCGTCGGTCCATGGTCATTGGATGTTGGTGCGACTGTTGCGAACCTTTCCGAATCTTCCGGAAGCCGCGCAGATACGCAAAATTCTCGATGCGAACCTCAAGGCGGAAAACATCGCCGCGGAAATCGCATACCTGAAACAGCCGAACCGGCAGTCGTTTGAACGCACTTACGGCTGGGCGTGGTTACTGAAACTCGCCGAAGAATTATCGTTATGGAACGACCATGACGGCCAAGAGTGGTCACGTAATCTCCAGCCGCTCGCCAGCGTTATGGTCAGTCAGTATCTTGCGTTCCTGCCTAAACAGACTTATCCGATTCGCACCGGCGTACATCCCAACACGGCTTTTGGGTTGGCGTTTGCATTTGATTACGCGAAGACTACCGGCGATGAAAAACTCGCTACGCTGGTGGCCGAACGCAGCCGCACATATTTTGGCAAGGACGTTGACTATCCGGGAAACTGGGAACCGGGTGGCGAGGATTTTTTTTCGCCGGCTTTGATGGAAGCGGATCTCATGCGACGGGTGATGGCACCGGCCGAGTTTCGTCGTTGGTTTCATCGCTTCCTGCCACAACTGGCAACCGACCGGTTCAGAAACCTGTTGCAGCCGGCAGTAGTGTCGGATCGGACCGACCCGAAACTCGTTCATCTTGATGGCCTGAATCTAAGTCGCGCCTGGTGCATGCGCAGCATTGCTGCCGCGCTTCCTAAAACCGATCCCGACCGCCGCCTGCTTACTGGAGCAGCACGAGCGCATGCCGCGGATGCATTGGCCCACGTGGCCAGCGGCGATTATGCAGGCGAGCATTGGCTGGCATCGTTCGCGGTCTTCCTGCTTTCGACGCCCGAGCCGTAAGGACCAAAACTGCGCGTCGTGCATTTACATGGACTGAATGTTCCGGCCTAATAGACAACACTATGAAAAGAATAATTCTCTTGCTTGTTTTCGCGCTCTTTTGCGGCGCCTGTAGTCAAAATTCTGTGGCGACCGCTCCCGGCAATCCAGCTTCCCAGGCAAAGGGCGAGTTGCGCTACACGATGCCCGAAGGTTGGCAAGTGGAAAGACCAAACTCCAACATGCGCATCGCGCAGTACAAATTGCCAAAGGCCGAGGGCGACAGCGCCGATGCCGAGCTCGTGGTTTATTATTTTGGTCAGGGCCAGGGCGGTTCGAAACAGGCCAACATCGACCGTTGGCTCAATCAGATGCAACAGGCTGACGGCAGTCCGTCAAATGAAAAGGCAAAAATCGAAAACATAACCGTCAATGGCCTGGTGGTGACGACCGTGGATGTTCTCGGTAAATACAACGGCGGGATGGCGTCGCCTGGCGCTTCGCCGGGCGCCACTC
>JBDTTW010000167.1:0-7146 GCA_039930405.1 bacterium | reverse complement strand
CCGACGAGAAGAAGGCCACTTGTTGTTCAGTACCATCTTCCCAGAGGCGAAAGTCTTCCTTGCGCAGGTTGGGAACATATCGTCCATCGCGATCCATCACGCTGACCGGCAAGGTCACGAGAGTGGTTTCAACCTTGATTACGTCGCCCGCTTCGACTTCTTCAGGCCCTTGCGCAGCCGAAGCTTCTCCTGATTGTTGAGAAGTACCCGTGCGATTCGCGCCTCCCAGAACCGGGGCACGTGACGGCGCCGGCGCACTGCTGCCGCTGGGGGCGGAGCTGTCACCAACCCGGCGCGGTCGCGACTGGCCAGCCAGGCTTGCCGCAAAAACGGCGAAAAGCGCGACAAAAAGTAAGGACACCGTGATTTTCTTCATGCTGAACTCCTGAACCAATGATAACGCGTGGCTGTGCCAACTGAGTTGGATGCGCCGCAACCGGATTAGATGCTTCGAAAATGGCCTCGTGGAGCGGGCCGGAGGGAGAGAGGGAACGCTGCAAAGATAGCGCTATAGGGCGGGATGGGCAAGCTCCAACCGCGCGCAGAGCGTGGAAACGAATTATCCGCCAGTTTCTCTGCGTTCAAGTGCCCGCACGGAGCGAAAGTGTGCGATTATCTGCCGCTCGGAATTCATAATCAGCATGCGTCTTTTTCGCCGTCTACATTATTGGTGGTCGCTCTTCGTGGCGGGTGCACTTTTGCTGTTTCTGGCGCCACCAATACTGCTGGTGGCATGGCTGACAGATCGACGTGAGCTCGTTTATCCCTGGGCCTTGTTCGGCGCTCGCAACTGGCTGCGTTTGAGCGGCATGAAAGTTAGGGTCAGGGGAAGCGAGTACATTGATCGTAAGGAAACCTACGTCTTCATCTCGAACCATCGCTCCTACCTGGATACCGCCACTCTTTTTGCCTACACGGGGCAGCGGCTGGGAATACTCGCAAAAAAAGAATTGCTGAAGGTGCCGATTCTTGGCTACGGCATGGGCTATGTGAACATCATGGCTATCGATCGCTCGAATCGTGAACGCGCACTACAGACTACTGAAGCGGCGACGGAGCGGATTCGTTCCGGCAGATCGTTTGGTGTTTTTGCGGAAGGCACCCGCGCCCTGCCGGGTGAGTTTCGTCCGTTTAAGAAGGGCGCGTTCTACATGGCGGCGCAGGCAGGCGTGTCCATCGTGCCGGTTGCGATCAAAAACACCGACTATCTAATGGGCAAGGGAACTGGTGAGGCAAGATTGGGAACGATTGAAATGGTGCTCCTTCCACCCGTATCAACCGTTGGCGTTTCGAGCGACGAGGAAATCAACCAGCTGCTGCAACGCGTGCATGCAATGATTGGCGCCGAGTTGGAATAACGAGACAAACTACGAAGCCAGGTCTAGGGCTTCCGTGGCGGTGGCGTAACGGGTTTGGTTTCCTTGCTTGGCGCGTCGGGATTCTCGACTTCAATAATTTTCACTTTCGCGCTCGCTTTTACAAAATCGGAATAGCGAACCTGCATGCGCACATGCAGCGTCTCGCCGTTTTCGTAAAGTAACTCATCGTCGGCGTAGGAATAGGTGGGAAACCAATAGCGCCCATCGATCTGTTCGCGGTAAGTTTCGACAGTCGGAAATTTGTTGTTCTTCGTTTCCGCTAGGCCTTTTCCCTTCGTCTTCACAATTTGAAAGTCCTGATCGTCAACCCAAACGCGGCCTTTGAAAAATCTTTCCTTAGTCCTTTTGGCGTCCGGCAGTACCTTCGGACTGACGTCGAAAACAAAGAGATTCAGCTCGTCGATTTTTTCCCTGCCAACATAGCGAAAGTCATATTGCGGAATCTTCGCAGGCTCTAATGCAAAAGGCTGAATCCCGCCAAGGTCGTTGAGGTCTTCCTGGGTGACGGAGGCGAGTGACGGCATGGGAAAGAAGCTGATTTTTTCGAAGCGGTTACCTGAATCGTCGAAGGTGAAATAAGACACGCGGTGATATTCGCCAGTTACCTGGCCGCCCATCCCCACGCTCTGCAAGATGGCATCGCGCTTGAAAGAATACTCGTTTAGGGCTTGGCGAAACTGGGTTCCCTGGCGGTGAACGTGTTGATTATGCGATCCACTTCTGCCTTCGGCAGATCGGCAGAAACCGCCGGCGACTGGCTGAATGTGGGCATTGCTGAGAGGAAACATAGCCCCGTCAACAGGGCGAGGAAATTCGAGGTTTTTACTGGAGATTTGCGCACTATTGTTTAATCCTTTCGTGAGAAATCGGATTGCCGTCCGAAAAAACACCCTGATCTGATGCCCCAAAATCTTGCCTGTTGCCACCTACACAAAGTGCAGCCGCCATCCCATACTATTTAAGGATTTCTTATTGCAAAGTTTCATGCAAGTGATGTAAGGTGCTTCCGGCAGAATCAATTACTGGGCCTCTGCGAAAGTTACCAGCTCTTTTTAAGTTTCCGACAGTTGAAATTTTTCGGTCCGGTGACGCGTGATCGGACGATTCGAGTTTCCTAAGTCCTCACGTCGGGACGTGGCAACGTCGCATTTCCATGGACCTCAGGCGCAAAGGCGCAAAGGCAACGCAGAGCGGCCGCGTTGCTGCATGGGAGAAAGACGTTTAGGTCATGCTTTGGGAGGAGCCTGATCGCCAGCCTTGAACCGATGATGTGCGCGGCGGAAGTCGCCCCTTCTGGGCGGGGCGGCTACTTACCCGCCGCGCGCACCCCAGTCAGGATTCCAGCTTAGCTCGCAAACTCGATATTCGGCAGGCTGGGAATAATCCCTCGTTCAAATCCTTCGGTAAGAAACCTCCGCACCCCTTCACGACCTCGCTCCGTGTAATCCAGAGTCAGATTGTTGACCCACATGGCGACGAAGCGATCAGCCAGGGCTGGGTCCATGTCGCGCGCGAACTGCATTGCGTATTGGAGAGCGTCTTCCCGGTTAGCTAACGAGTAGGTAATGCTCTCGCGCAAGCAATCGGAAACCTGGTGAATGATCGCAGGGCCCAGCTCGCGGCGGATGGCATTTCCGCCCATCGGTAACGGCAAGCCCGTGCGTTCATGCCACCACTCACCCAAATCCAATATCTTGTGCAGGCCGACGGACTCATAAAAGAGTTGTCCCTCGTGGATTAAGAGTCCGGCGTCACAGTCTCCGCTTTTAACGGCATCGATGATCTTGTCGAAAGGGACAACTTCGTATTGAAAGTCCGGATCGAAAAGTTTCAGCGCCAGGAATGCGCTGGTTAAAGTTCCCGGCACCGCAATCTTCAGTTGCGAAATGTCCTGATCTTTCGCGGGTCGCGCTGAAACCAGGATTGGACCATAGTTGTCGCCAATCGACGCGCCATGGGGCAGCAGAATGTATTTATCGCTGATGTAAGCGTAGGCGTGAAAGCTAACTGCGGTAACATCGTATGTGCCGCGAAAGGCTTCTTCATTCAACGTCTGAATGTCTTTCAGAACGTGCGTGAACTTGAGATCGCCGGTATCGAGCTTATCCGTTGCCAGACCATAAAACATAAAGGCGTCATCAGAGTCGGGCGAATGAGCGACGCTTATTGTGCGAGTTTCAATTAGAGTGGACATAAGATTTAAATTCGTTCAACTAGACAAGGCTGACGTGACCACGCTCAACCGGATTATAAACCGTATCGCGCTCGACGGCGGCGAAGCCGGCTTCTTCAATCAGCGCGACGATTTCTTCGCGCGACATCTTGACTTCATTGTTTGATTCAATTGAGTAACTTTCGCTGAGTTCCCCGCCTTCGGTAATCGTGCCGTCGATGTCGTTGGCGCCAAAATGCAGGGCAACTTGCGCCAGTCGTTTCCCGAGCATCACCCAGTACGCTTTCAAGTGTTCGAAGTTATCGAGCATCAGACGGGAAACCGCCATCGTCTTGAGCGAGTCAACGCCGGACGGTCCGGGCAAGTGTGCGAGTTGCGTGTTTTCCGGATAAAAAGCCAGCGGTATCAAACACTGAAAACCGCCAGACTCGTCCTGCTGTTGTCGCAAGCGAATCAGGTGGTCCACCCGGTCTTCAATTGATTCGATGTGTCCGTAAAGCATGGTGGCATTTGTTTTCAAGCCCGCCGCATGCACTTTGCCGGCCAATTCGAGCCAGCGATTAGCGTCACATTTGTGGGCGCAGATCATCGAGCGCGTGGGTTCGCGAAAAATTTCAGCACCACCGCCGGGACAGGAATCCAAGCCCGCCTCGATTAGTTTCTCGATAACCTGTTCGTCGCTTAGTTTGTAGAAGTGCGCGAAATGGTCCAACTCGACCATCGTAAAAGCTTTCAGGTGAAGTTGCGGATAGTGCTGCTTGAGCCCGGAAAGCAAATCGGTGAAATAAGTGAAAGGCAGCTTGGTGTTGAGCCCGCCGGTGATATGAAGCTCGGTGGCGCCCTCTTTAACCGCTTCCGCGGCTACGCGCAGGCTGTCGTCAATGTTGTGGGTGTAGGCGTCAGGCTGCCGCGGCGTGCGATAAAACCCGCAAAACTTGCAGTCGGCGTAACAAACATTCGTCGGATTGAGGTGCCGGTTCACATTGAAATAAGTAGTGCGGCCGTGCTTGCGGCGGCGAACGCTGTCGGCGAGTTTCCCCAGCGCCGGCAGATCCTCAGTTGCAAACAAAGCGACACCATCTTCAAGCGAGAGCCGCTCACCCGCTTCAACTTTTTTTGCCATCGCAACCAGGTTTTTATCGTGCGAAAAGTTCATGAAAGATTCCTCAAGAGAACTGCGCCTCCAAACGTTATGAACAGAATCACGCTTACAAAAGCGTTAGTGGTAAAAAACGCAGCGTTTAGTTTGCTCAAATCGTCGGCGCGCACCAGGCGATGCTGGTAGACGAGCAAAGCGGCTGTGACAATAACACCGGCAAGCGCAAAAATTCCCAGCTGCGTAATCCAGTATAGAGCAAGAAGTGCCGCGAAGGCCCCAACGTGAAACAGCCGCGCGACCGACAGCGAGGTGCCTATGCCAAACCGTTTCGGAATAGAGTGCAGCCCCGCCTGCAAGTCAAATTCGTAATCCTGGCAGGCGTAAAGAACATCGAAACCCGCCGTCCACAATAGCACTATCAACGAAAGCAGCAGCGGCACCGGGCTGTCTAAATGGCCGCGCACCGCTATCCACGCTCCGGTCGGCGCAATCGACAAACACCAACCGAGAAACAAATGAGACAACAGCGTCCAACGTTTCGAGTAGGAGTAAAGCATCACGCTCGCCAGCGCGATTGGCGCCAGGAGTAGCGTGAGCCGGTTCAGCATCGCTGCCGCCAATAGAAAGAGCGCCGCCGACACAAAGGTAAACAGCCAAACAAAACTGACAGATAAAAGGCCCGCAGGAATAGCGCGCGTTTGCGTGCGGGGGTTTTGCGCGTCGTAGTCTCTGTCGGTGACGCGATTGAAAGCCATCGCCGTTGAGCGCGCGCCGATCATGGCAACCGTGATCCAAAAAGCCTGACGAACTGTGGGCAAGCCATTGGCGGCCAGCACCGCTCCCAAAAATGCAAACGGCAGCGCAAACAAGGTGTGCTCGAATTTAATCATCTCGAGCGTGACGCGAACATTTCTTAGCAGTGCTGGCATGGGGGATTCAATCTTCGTTGACGCTCGCCAATTCGGAAGCTGGTTGCGGCATCCCTTTCCACTGCGTGTCTTGCGGGTGCGGCACTCCTAAGTGATCGAGGATGCGAAAGACCAGGTGATCGACCAACGCTTCAATTGTTTGTGGTCGATGATAGAACCCGGGACTTGCGGGAATGATATGGGCGCCGGCTCGCGACAACCGCAGCATGTTTTCCAGATGAATGGCGTTGTAAGGAGTTTCGCGCGGCACTAGTACCAGCCTGCGACTCTCCTTCAAGGTTACGTCAGCGGCGCGATGAATCAGATTGGTTCCGGCGCCGGAAGCGATCGCGCCCAACGTGCCCATCGAGCAAGGCACGACTACCATTCCTTCCTGCGGATGCGAACCCGATGAGGGTCGCGCCGCCATGTTGTCGAGACGCTGCAAGTGAACCAGTTTTGAACCAGGCGCCAGCCCCAGCCACTGGTTGATTCGAGCGTTGTCCGCGCCGCGTAGATCCGCCCCCAACTCGACGCGCGCAACCGTGGTCGCCGCTTCAGACATAATCAAGTTTATACGCTCTACAACGCCGCTCGCAGCCATGTGGACCAGCGTGCGTTGCGCATAAATTGAGCCGGAAGCGCCGGTAATTGCTACGGTGAATTCCATTTGGTTTCGATGCTTGAATCTTACTTGGCGGCCAATTCCGGTGCAAGCGACCGCAATTCGGACTAGGCTAACGAACCGTTTCTGTGCGTCCTTTGTGTTCTCTGTGCTTTTATGGTGAGGAATGCCAGAAGGTCCACCAGGGAGACACAGGAAAACACAAAGGCCGCACAGAGCGCTTTGGCCGGTAGTAGACTCGAATGCCTTGCGAGCGAATGCTAGAATGCGCCGCAAATTCAATCCTTAAAAAGTCGAGCCCGTAATGGATCTGACAGCACTGGAACAACTATTGGCCGCGCACCGCGCGGGAGCCCTCGACACGACAGAGGCTGTTAGTCGCATTCAAAACCTTCACTTTGAAGACATCGGCTATGCGCGCGTGGATCACTCGCGGGCCTCGCGGCAGGGTTTTCCGGAGGTTGTCTTCGGCGCCGGCAAAACGCGGGAGCAAGTCGTCGGCATCGTTGAGCGCTTGCTGCAACACGCGCCGAACTTGCTGGTCACGCATACAGACGAGGGAACGTTCGGAGAAGTGCGCAACATCGCCACCGAAGCCGAATGGCATGCGGCTGCGCGCTTGATCAGAATTCAAAGAGATACGACCGAACTTGGCGTTGGTGAAATTGTGGTGGTGACTGCGGGAACCAGTGACATACCGGTGGCGGAAGAAGCGGCCTTGACTGCCGAAGCGATGGGTAATCGCGTAAAGCGCATCTGGGACGTCGGCGTCGCCGGCATTCATCGCGTATTGGCGGAACGTTCACTGTTGCAAAGCGCGCGAGTTGCCATTGTGGTAGCCGGCATGGAAGGCGCATTGCCCTCGGTGGTTGGCGGGTTGGTTAGTGTGCCGGTGATTGCGGTGCCCACAAGCATCGGCTATGGCGCTTCTTTTGGAGGGATTGCGGCGCTGCTCGGCATGC
>JBDTTW010000166.1:0-6421 GCA_039930405.1 bacterium | reverse complement strand
GTTCTCATCTCGCTTCTCCTGCGGACCCTCGTCCTGGTTGTCATGCGTTAGCGCGCCGTCTCATCTCCGTCTCGGATTGTTACGACGCGCTGCGGAAGTTACTTTAGCAATGGGCGTGCCATCTGGTTCGTTTGGGCGAGGGACGCTTGAACCTCAACTTTTTGTAGGTTTAGATAGGCTTTTTTATTGCTGGCGAGATCCGAGTAAGAATAGATAGACGATGTGCGATGCGCGTGCGCCGTTGTGCACGATTTGGAATAGATACAGTGAAACGCACCTCCTCGATTTTGAGCAAGCTTGATTGATTACGTTTATGAGCAAGCGTCCACTGGAAATTCGCCGGCTGAACACCTGCACGTTTGCTGAAGCGTTGCGGATTTGAACGAAAATCAAAGGCTCGGAACATTGGCTGATGGAAGAAGCGCCAAGCCAGGTTATGCCAAAGCTGTTGGCGTTCATAAGAAGCAAAACTAATTGGAAAGGGAGACGATAATGAATGAGGAAGCGTGTAGCCACATCGCCGCGATTACCACCGTCAAACATCCTGCGCAGCGAGTGTGCGAAGAATGCGTGAAGATAGGATCCCACTGGGTGCACCTGCGCACCTGTCAAACATGTGGCGTGACGTTGTGTTGCGACAGTTCGCCGAATCGTCATGCCACCAAACATGCGCACGCCACTGCACATCCGGTGATTGCGTCGGCGGAACCCAGCGAGCGCTGGTTGTATTGCTATCCTGATGACGCGTTTGCGGAGTATTGAGGCGCCGGATTGCGAGGAAGCGTGGCATAGACTTTAGTCTGTGCTGGCGTACCCAACCCAGACTAAAGTCTATGCCACTTTCTAACCTCCATCATTTACCCGCGCGGCGTCGGCGATCAGCTTCCGAGCCATATCGTCTGCGGCCTTGAAGGGCGGGATTGCTTCGCGGTCGGCAAACTCGAGCAACGCTTGCATGCGATCGTAAATGGCGCTGATTTTCTGCGTGGTGTTTGATTCGTTCCAGCCCAATAATTCGCGACACCCATTAATGATCCCACCCGAGTTAGCGACGTAGTCGGGAGCGTAAAGAATCCCGAGTTGCGCCAGCGCTGCGCCGTGGCTGTCTGCCAGCAATTGATTGTTTGCCGAGCCGACCACGATTTCAACCTTCAGGCCCGGAATCGTGTCGTCGTTGAGCACACCGCCCAGCGCGCAGGGTGCGAACACATCCGCTTGCACGCCAAATATTTCATCAGGCGCAACCATCGTTGCTCCGAACTGATCAGCGACTCTACCTGCGGAAACCGGATCGACGTCGCAAACAATCAAGCGCGCGCCGGCTGCATGAAGATTCTCAGCCAGGCTGTAACCGGTGCTGCCGCATCCCTGAATCGCCACCGTTCTTCCACTCAAATCGTCCGTTCCCCAGCGCTGCATGGCACACGCCTGCATTGCTCGAAAGACCCCGAACGCTGTCTTGGGCGATGGATTTCCGGACTTGCGGGGCAAGCCTCCGACGAAACGTGTCTCGCGACTGACGACTTCCATGTCCGCGGGTGTCGTGCCCACATCTTCGGCGGTGATGTACCGGCCACCCAACATTTCAACGAACTTGCCGTGGGCGCGAAAGACTTGTTCGCGGTCCAACAGCCGATGGTCGCCGATGATGACCGCCTTACCGCCGCCGAAAGGCAAACCCGCGAGCGCATTCTTGTAAGACATGCCTCGCGATAGTCGCAGGGCGTCGAGCCTCGCAAGTTCATCGCTCGCGTAATTCCAAAAGCGAGTACCACCCACAGCCGGCCCCAACGCGGTGCTGTGAATAGCGATGATCCCGCGATAGCCGCTGCTCTCATCGGACCAAAGCACGACCCTTTCGTGCTCTGACTCAACCCCAATCTCACGCATGGTTTCGCTTGATGGTGTTTGCATTATGGACCAGCGCGTGAATCACGGCGACCAACCGCCGAGTTGCAAATACTAAAATTGGAACGCCGCTAGCTTACTTCAAGATACGATTCGTCCGTAGCTTTGAGTTCAAAATTTCTCAAAAAAACTTAAGAGTCGGAGAATGACACGAGCGAAAACAAATATTCAGATTTCCCTCATAGAAATTCGTATGCCACTTCGAGCCAGAAGTTTGTACGACTCCAATACAATGCAATCCGACGCTCGACTACTTCATGAGCACTTTGTCGTTGTTTTCGTCAACGACAATACTTGGCCCATCAATTGCTCTGGCTAGCGGGCACTATTTTGGAGAGCGGCGGCTTGAGGCCGCTTTCTGGTTACCTGGGCGATTTCGCAAAAGAAAACAGCTTTTGAACGAGGCTATGAAAAAAGAACAGACACCCGTTGCTGAATCTCGTGGGCTGGGTACGCCAGGCTTTAAAGAGGGCTCTGTCGATCAGCTGACACAGCGAAATGTTGAGGCGGTTCTCCAGCTTGAAAAAGCGGCGAAAGAACAACGCACGCGATCAGAACTAATCGCCGAACGTATCGCTAACTTCTGCGGCAGCATGAGATTCGTCTGGGTTCACGTGATCTGGTTTAGTGGCTGGATTTTTTTCAACCTGATGCCGGGAATAAAACACATCGATCCTTTCCCGTTTACTTTTCTCACGCTGGTTGTATCGCTTGAAGCGATCTTCCTTTCGACCTTCATCTTGATCAGCCAGAATCACGACACGCAAATCAGTGAACGGCGAAATCATCTCGACCTGCAGATTAACATGCTCAGCGAGCAGGAAAACACCAAGATGATTCAGATGCTGCAGGCGATCGCTGGCAAAGTCGGCGTCGACCTGAGCCATGATTCTGATTTGCAGCAACTGCGGCAGGAGACGCAGCCGGAAAAGCTGGTTCAGCAAATCGAGCAACATGAAGAGAAGTAGTCTGAGGCGTTGCAAAAAGTCGAAAACGAGGGTGCGTCCAAAAATCGATTAACGCTGAAAGCGTTGGCTAATATCAGCCCAGGGCTGCGCTTTGGCAACCCTGGGAAAACGGATTTCATTTCTAGACGACGCAACTCTGAAGGAGTTGCGTTCGCTCCTTCATAACCACCACGCCGCGCAACCCCTGCAGGGTTGCGGATAATCGCATCGGGTTACTTGAACCCAAGGTTGCCAAGCGCAACCCTGGGCTGAAATTGGCGAACGCTTTCAGCGTTAACACTTCTCATGTCTCAAGGTGGGTGACCCTTCAATTTTTGTGCAGAGCCGTCGAGTATCACAATCGCCCGGTTCACGAAACTGCTGATCTCGGCAGCGTCTAAAACAAACTGAGCGTAACTCCAATATTAGGTTCGACGGGCACCACCAGGTGTTTGTCATCGACCTTCGTATGGTTCACGTCATAGCTCACTGCATGGCTCGTCATCTCAGCCGCTGGGAACGGCGCGAGCAGGTTTCCCAACTTTACGGGATTGAACTCGTCGTCAAGCCACTCCTCATGTGATTCCGGGCGCAGGATCACCGGCATGCGATCGTGAATAGGCGCTAACAATTCATTCGCGGTGGTGGTGATGATCGCACAAGAGGCGATGGTTTTTTCTCCGTTCGGCCACTCGTCCCAAATGCCGGCAAAAGCGAATGGTGTTTCATCGTGCAGTTGGAAGTAATAGGGCTGTGCGATCTTCCCGGACCGCTGCCACTCATAAAAGCCATCGGCGGGAATCAGGCACCTGCGCCTTTGAAACGATTCACTAAAACTCCGCTTGGCGGAAATTGTTTCGGCGCGTGCATTAATGAAGCCCTTTGCTTCTTTGCTCCAGGATGGGATCAGACCCCACTGCATTAACGCCGCTTCGCGTTCATCGCGGCGCTGAACAATCGTCAGAATGTTTTGGCTCGGAGCGATGTTGTAGCGCGGAACCAGCGGCAGCAAATTATTACGATTGCAGCGTTCGAACTTCATTCTGTTGGGAGTTTTGAGTGTAAAGCGGCCGCACATTTCGACGAACACCATAACCGAAAGTTTCTATCTTCGGCAATATTGGCTGTTTTTGCGCAAGTTGAACGACGGACCTGTTGTTCGGCGCAATCTGATCGGTGAGCAGTGCGCGCAGGCTGTCCGTTCCTGAGCAACAGTCCACTTGATAAATCTTCTCCCCACTGCTCCTGCCGCTTCTCTCTTGACACCACTGGAGGGTCGCGAATACAGTCCAACTCCCGAACGCCCTGACTCTCTTATTCACAATTCACGATTCACGAACCCAGGAGTCTGCGATGAAAAGAAAACTATTTGCTTCCCTCGCTCTTCCAGTTATCGCGCTTGCTTTAGTTTGGGCGCGCCCGCAAATCAATCAAGCCAGCGCCGAGGCGCCTTTGCCTAACACGGCTACAGCGAACAACACCAATCAACCGATCATCGCTGCCTCGAAGAAAGATCGCTGCGGCACGAAGCAAATCGACGAAACAATTGCCACCCAGTATGAAGCGGCGCTCAGCAAATTTAGCGCGGGACGTAACCCCGGCCAGATCCGTAAATCCGGATCAGTTACCATCGGCGTTTTCTTCCACGTCATTAATACCGGCAAGGGCATTGCCAACGGCGACGTGCCTCAGAAGTGGTTGAACGATCAGATAAACGTGCTGAACGCAGCTTATGCGGGCGCCGATCCCAACGCACCGGCGACTTCGGCCAACACGCCGTTCCGCTTTGCCTTGATTGGTGTCGACCGCACGACGAACGCAGCCTGGTATAACTCCGGCATCGATTCGGCAGCAGAGCGTGAGATGAAAACGGCGCTGCACGTTGGTGGCGCGAACACACTCAACTTTTATTTGAACAACGCGGGCGGCGTCTATCTCGGTTGGGCCACCTTCCCATTCTGGTATGCGGCTGATCCAACGCAGGATGGGGTTGTCGTTTTGAATGTGAGTTTGCCAGGCGGCGAGTGCTGTGGCGACCGCGTGTATGACCAGGGCGATACCGGCACGCATGAGGTTGGTCACTGGTTGGGCCTGTTTCACACTTTCCAGGGTGGCTGCGCGGCAAACTACAACGACTTCGTTGCGGACACACCGTCCGAGCGTTCCGCGGCCTTCGGTTGTCCCGTCGGGCGCGATACTTGTCCCGGCATAGGCGTCGATCCGATCGAGAACTTCATGGACTACACTGAAGACTTCTGCATGTATCAGTTCACCGCGGGGCAGTCGGCACGCATGGAGGCGTTATCGCTGCAATACCGCGGGCTGTAGCGCGGGCGCAGTGGCAGTAGGCAGGCGGCAGATTGTAGCAAGTCCGCGTTAGCGGACGTATGGAAGTAGCCCAGCGGCATAGGACTGTTTGCTTCTTATCGATCCGTCTCGCACTTCAAAGATCGTCTCCTCAACTTCATTACCCTTATTGTCGAGGACTGAAAGATAGCGTTGCTTGAGCGAACCATCGGCATCAGGTTCGCTGCTAATTTTAAGACGCCGATTCTGCTTTTGGGTAGCCCGCGGGGCGGGCGATAGCGGATGCGACTACAGCACGAATTAGTGCGGCTGCCGGTCGCTCCGCGGACTTTTTTTATAGTCAGTTCCTGGGGTTACGCTGCGCTCCAGCCTTTGGATATCTTGACGGGAGGTTCCTGGGGTTTCGCTGCGCTTCACCCCAGGCTTTATGCTTGCACCCGCTCCGCGGGTTGAACACAACTTCTGACGCCTGACCTCTGACTTCTGATTTCTGTTTCTTCCTCTAGCGACTGCCCGGTGGCAGGCTTGCGAAACTACCGCGGAGGGTGAGCGGTGCGGGCGGCCACTCGATGGGTTTACCCGAATCGGCGTTCTCGCAGGTGGCAAGCTTGACGAGGAAGCGGCCGCTGAGAGCGTTGTCGCCTGCTCGCGTGCCGGTCAGAAGATACCCGTTACCCGGATCTGTGGGCCGGCAGCGCAGTTTCACCTGCCTGCCTCCGAGGGCCAGCGGGAACACGAGGCGCGTACCTGAAGTGATGCGACCGTCGCCGTCGGCCTCGATTGAGAGATCCCAGCCGTCGTCTGTAGTCAGCGCGAGCCGATCGTTCCCGATGTTGCCAATCCTGGCGCCAGGGCTCGCGTTGTCGAACCCCGCTTGGCTGGGTGTACCATCGAGCTTCTTCACGATCCAATCAGGAAGGATCCCGCCGAGTGGCCGGCCGGAGCGAGGCATGACGACGCGCACCTCAAACGACGGGCCTCGGGAAGTCTCTGAAACGCTTGCCGCGACGGTCTCGTCCGTCTCGTCCGACTCGCGCGTTCGCAATCCGACCAAGACGACGCCGGCGAGCAACGCGAGCGCGAGGATGATCAGCCCAATCTTCATGGGTTTCTTCATTCCATCAATGATCGGCGCAGATCGCGGCGGTGGTCAACCGGGAACCGTGAACGGGAACCGGAAACGGGGAACGGTGAACAGTAAACCGTGAACAGTAAACCGTGAACAGTAAACCGTGAACAGTAAACCGTGAACAGTAAAC
>JBDTTW010000165.1:0-6107 GCA_039930405.1 bacterium | reverse complement strand
ACTCTCCGAGTAACGCGTGGTCCCGTAGCGACTTGGCTCATCCGAACGCTTTGGGTTAACCTCCGCCACTTATTGACGATGGCAATCTTCTCCTCGAAGGAGAGTCGAGCCAAACGTCTTCGTCGTTGTGCCTTCCGCCTGAACAACTCGGAAATGTCAGGATAGTTTTTCATTTCAGTTTCTTCCGATTCAGCGTTTCCCATTTCTTAACGAGTCTATGCCGCACCAGAATCCCGGCTAATCGTTTCTGATCCACCACGTCGTGCTCCACGAACTGTGCAATACGGGCATGATCCTTGAGCCTCCCCGTTTGCAACATGATTGCCACAAGGTGTTCTGCTAGCATCACTCGGGTTTTTGTGCGATGAAAATCAACGACTTGAGCTTGTTCAACAGCTTCTTGTAATAACGGATTGAAGATCGGAAGAAATTGTACCGGCCAACCCTCTATTTCGATCGCCTCTCCTTTTCCATGGTAGCCGAACCCTGATAGGTACTTGTACAAAGGCGCCAGGACATCCAGACCGGCCCTTGACTCGTGCACGTGAAAGAAAACATCGAGGTCATTTGTTATTAATTGGCTCGATGTAGAAAATAGCTGCGACGGCGCCGCCAATGGCATATTGCTCGATCACGGCATCCTTCACCATTCTGTTGAGGACTCGGAGAGTCTTTTCCATAGCCTATAAGGATTCTCGTAGAACCACTGGCAAGTCCGCGCGCTTGACACTGCGTTGCGTGCCTGTCCGCATGTCCTTGACTGAAACTTCTCCACGGGCGCGCTCGTCATCGCCTAAAACCGCAACGAAAGGGATTCCTCGCTCCGACGCGTACTTGAATTGTTTGCCTACCTTGTCGGCCTCGGGGTAAAGGTCAACTCGCAGGCCTTCTCCGCGCAAATCATGCGCGAGTGCCACCGATTCCTCGAGCGATGTTTCGCTCCAAACGCTAACCATCACATCGGCCGGGGAAGAAGCGACCGCTTCAGGAAACATGTTGCGCTCGGTCATCACAACGATGATTCTTTCCAGGCCGAGCGAGAAACCGCACGCTGGAACGTCATGGCCCGCGAACATTCCCACCAGATTGTCATAGCGGCCGCCGCCCCCGAGGCTGCCTGTCAGATCCTTAACGTTAATCTCCATGATGGCGCCGGTGTAATAAGCCAAACCGCGCGCCAGCGTTGGATCCAACTTGACGCGCGCCGCAACTCCACTGGCCTTGCAGAACTGTAAAATCTGGCGCAGATCGTCAACGCCCTTCGCGCCGGTTTCGTTCGTGCCAATGAACTCGACCAGGCGGCCCAAAATATCTGCATTGAACGCGGTGCGGGTTTCACCACCTTCCAAATCAACCAGGTTCGCCGCGCGTTCTGCAGCGGTGACGCCTTCAAAAAAGCGCATCAGGGTCACGGCAGACGCGTCAATGATGCCCCGCTCGTTCAATTCTCGCGCGACACCTTCTGGACCCGCTTTGTCCATTTTGTCGAGCGCAATTAACGTGTCCGCATGCTTGTCGCGCGCAACTCCGGCTTGCTCAAGCAAACCAGTAAGCACCGACCGGTGATTCAAACGAATAGTGAAATCGTTGAAGCCGAGCGTGGTCAACACATCGCTTGCCGCCGAACAAATCTCCGCTTCCACCACCATTGAGCGCGAACCCAGCACATCAACATCGCACTGGTAGAACTCGCGAAAGCGTCCGCGCGCCGGACGATCCGCGCGCCAGACAGGTTGAATCTGATAACGCTTGAAAAATTTCGGCAGCTCATTTTGATATTGAGCAACAACGCGAGCGAGTGGCACTGTCAGATCGTAACGCAACGCGAGATCGGCTTCGCCGGTCTTCTCATGCTCGCCGCGCTTGAGAATTTTAAAGATGAGTTGGTTGCCTTCTTCACCATACTTGCCGAGCAGCGTTTCAATATTTTCGACCGCGGGCGTTTCCAGCGGCTCAAAGCCATAACGCTCATAGACGTCTTTGATGACGTCAATGACGTATTGGCGGCGCCGCACGTCCGCGGGGAGAAAATCGCGCATGCCGCGTGCTGGTTGGGTCTTGGTCACGGTAGTTTCGAGTTTCGAGTTTCGAGTTTCGGGTTT
The DNA here is from genome assembly GCA_039930405.1 of bacterium. GTDB lineage: Bacteria > Acidobacteriota > Blastocatellia > Pyrinomonadales > Pyrinomonadaceae > PSRF01. The sequence goes on along the minus strand of JBDTTW010000165.1, from coordinate 4,005 downwards.
ATACTCTGTCTTCTGCTTTCTGCTTTCTGTCACTGCTCACTGCTCACCGCTCACTCGCTCTTATACTTCCCAACATACGTCACGTAATTCATCCAAAACGCGTTCAGTCCCTCGACTTCTTCGTCAGTCAGTTCCCGCTTCACCCGTCCCGGCACGCCCATCACCAAAGACCGCGGCGGAATAACTGTGCCGGGCGAAATCAACGAGCCGGCGGCAATCAGCGACTGCGCGCCAATACGCGCATCATCAAGCACAATAGAGCCGATGCCAATCAGCGCGCCGTGTTCGATATAACAGCCGTGCAGCGTGACGCTGTGGCCCACCGTGACTTCATCCTCGAGGATGGTCGGTTTCTCGCCAGTGCGCGTATGGACCACGCAGTTGTCCTGGATGTTGCTGCGATTGCCCACACGAATGTAATACATGTCGCCGCGCAGCACGGCGTTGCACCAAACGGAAGCCTGTTCGCCCAATTGCACGTCGCCAATTATTTGCGCACTCTGGTCAACGTAAGCGCTGTCTGGAATCTGCGGATTAACTCCGCCAAATGGTCGAATCATAATTTTTCGAAATAGTAGCACAGACTCTAGTCTGTGCTTTCCTGGATCGCATAAGGGTGCGAGGGGCACCGACTAAAGTCTGTGCTACTTACCATGGCTGTGCTAAATTGCAACCATGCGCAACCGGCAACTCTTGTCGATCATTCTTTTGGGATTTCTTTTCTTTGGCACGTCATGCGCCGGCTCGCTCTTCAAAGTAAAGCCCGCGATTGAATTGCCGCCGCTGGCCGAGAATGCGCGCAGCGCCAGTGCCGGCGGCGTTACCGTCCGCGTGGCGCCGTTAATGTCTGACGAAGAGAGCCAGGACTTGTTTGAAGCGAACTTGCCGTTGGCCGGAGTGTTGCCGGTTAGAGTGGAGCTGGCTTTTGAGAGCGGCGCGCCCGTAGTCGTAAAACAAGCGCGTTTTCATCTGAGCGACACCGCGGGCAAGGAATGGAAGTTGATCTCTGCGAAAGCCGCGGTGGCGCGCATCCTAAAAGCGAACGACGTCTACGCCTACAATCCCAACTCGCGCAAACAATTTGAAAAAGAGTTTGCCGCTTATGCAATCGATCTCTCCGAACCGTTGTCCAGTACGAACGCGCGACGGCAGGGCTTTCTATTTTTCGAAACGCCGAAAAAAGAACCGGTTGCCAGTTCAGCGGGACTAACTTTGCGAGTCGATCGTCTGCCGCAACCGGTCGAAATCAAACTGAACTAGCCACTGCCCTGCGAAAGACTTTCATTTCTTTCGTAAAGCGAACTGTTAGTTTGCTGATCGCGCGCAACCTAAACTGTTCAGCTACGGCAACTCGCTTTTTGCCCACCCAAACTGTCTGTTTTGCACCACGCAAACTAACAGTTGCTTTGCCCTTCGTCCCTTCCCGACAATCAACAGAGTAAAGGATCCCGGCACGATGGATGGCCACGGATGTGGTCGCTCTGCCGTCGCAGGCGGCGGGGGTCCAAACTCGGCGGTGATGAGAAACACGTTGTGCGTCTTGGGATCGAGCGTCATGGTGCGCGCGCCTCTTTGCGTGGGCAGGGTCTGCGCCACACTAAACTTGTCCGGCGCGTCTTCGTGAATAACCGTTAGCGTGCCGTCGCCGCCATTCGGGCTAAAGGCTAATTGACTGGAAGAGTCGAACTCCGCACCGTCCGCGCCGTCCCCGGTAGGTACGTGGCCGACCACATGTCCATCCGCGGTGTTCACAACCACCATCATCTTGTTTGCGCAGGCCGCAAATAGTCGATGGTGCTTTTCATCGATTGCTAACCCAGTTGGCTCTTCGCCCGGTGCCAGCGGCCAACGCGCGTCAACAGCTAGTTTACGAGAATCAATTCTGACGATGGTGCTCTTGTCTTCCAGGTTAACGTAGACATGGCCCTTGTCAGCCACCGCAAACTCAGGCTTGCCGTCGAGCGGAATTGTGGCCTTCACTGTCTCGCTCTTCGGATCGATCGCATTGATGTCCTGGCTGCGGCCGTTTCCCGAGAAGACGAACTCGGACTCAGGATCGTAAAAAATGATGTCCGGGCTTTTGCCCACGGGTATCTGTTTAGACACTTTCAGCGTCTTAAGATCAAAAACGCTGACCGTATTGTCTCGCCCGTTGCTGATGAATCCTTTACCAAGCGAACGAACGATCGCAATGCCGTGCACGCCATTCGTGCCGGGAATGTCGCCAACAACTTCGCCAGTGTCAGCATTGACCACCATCACGTGAGTCCCGCGAGAGATGTACAACCGCCGCGCCTCGGAATCGACCGTCAAGCAATCCCAGCCGCCATCGCCGCCGAGTTTTACTGTCTTGATAACTTTGTACGCGCTCGGCGCCGGCGCACCTTGAGTTGAGCCGGCGAACGCCACGCCCAGAATGAAAATCGATACCAAAACAATTTCACTGCTCTTGCCAAATAACTTCATGGAATGATCTCCTTGGTTAGGTCAAATGATTCCTCAGCGTACACCTGATGTCGCGTTCCCAACAACCAGGCTGAGATTCACCTGAGGTTGTCAAACGATTGCCATAAGGCAGATAATTAACCGTTTCCCCTTAGATTCATAATCAGTCGCTTTGCCTTCTTAAAATTACGGAGTTAAGTGATGAACCTGGGTTATCAGACGACGAGGCCGGTGTTTTTCTGGCCCCTGGGATTTATGTTAATTGTCATTCTAACTGCTCAAGTCTTTTCTCAAACTACAACGGTGGCGCCTAAGGCGCGGCCTCAACCTACTCCCAGACCCACCAGGGAAAAGAATTTTTTTGCCAACGTTCTGAAGGATCAAAAAGGCATCTGGACTGCGCCCTTCCATTTGCAACAAAGCGATGCAAAATGGGTGGCGCCACTCGGATTGTCGCTGGCAGCGCTGATTGCCACTGACAGGAAGACGTCGGGCGAGTTGGTGGAAAACGGCGACAATCGCAACCGCCTGCGAATCAGCAAAGATATCAGTTACGCCGGTTCGCTTTATTCAACCGGCAGCATTTCTGCGTTGTTTTATCTCAGCGGCCGCATCGGGCACGATGAACGCGCCAGGGAAACCGGCGTGCTCGCCGCCGAGGCGCTGATCAACAGCACGATTGTCAGTCAGGCCCTGAAGGGTGTTTCGCAACGCCAACGCCCCCAGGTGGACCATAGCAGCGGTGAGTTTTTCGCTGGCGGATCATCGTTTCCTTCCGGACACGCAATCAATTCCTGGGCGCTGGCGACAGTAGTCGCTTCCGAATATGGACCACGACATCCGGCTGTTCGTTATGTCTCGTACGCGCTGGCCACGGCAGTCAGCATCTCGCGCTATACCGGCAGAAGACATTTTCTTTCCGACGTGCTTGCCGGCAGCGCCATGGGATACGGGATTGGCCGCTACGTTTATCGTCAGCACCACGATACTTCGCTTGACGAGGAAAATGGAAAACAGATCAGCCGCTTTCTTAAGTCCAGGTTTGTCCCCGCGATTACGCCAGCCTTCAACCGGCAGTCGCATTCGTATGGCGCCACGCTGGCCTGGAACTTCTGAGTCTGGGCTTCCAGAGTGGCATAGACTTTAATCTGTGCCCTTTCACGCCCACACAGACTGAAGTCTGTGCTACATACTTCCTTCGAGCGCAATGAGAATTCTGCTGGTCGAAGATGATCCCGGCATCGCGCGTTTTGTCGCGAAGGGTTTGCGTGAGCAGGCCTTTGCCGTCGACGTGACCGGCGATGGCGAAGACGCGCTTTACAAGTCCACCATTAACGACTACGACGCAATAATTCTCGATGTGATGATCCCCGGTCGCGACGGTTTTAGTGTCTGCCGCGAGTTGCGGGCAACCGGTTCAGTGGTGCCGGTAATTATGCTCACCGCGCGCGATACAGTGCAGGATCGAATTACAGGTCTGGACATTGGCGCGGACGACTATGTGACCAAACCTTTTGCGGTGACGGAACTGCTGGCACGACTGCGGGCCTTGATGCGTCG
>JBDTTW010000164.1:0-1961 GCA_039930405.1 bacterium | reverse complement strand
GCTTTTCGCTTTTCCGGTTGGCAGTATCCGTTTTAGTCTTCGCTTGCTTCCGCTTGGGTCTTTTGTGCGGCTAGATGGAACGGCGCTGAAGGAAAGATCAGTTCGTCAACAATTGTGGGTGCACCTGGGCGGAGTGATCTTCAATCTCATCGCCTGCCTGGCTACCTACGGTACAGTCTTTGGTTGGATAAACCTTATGATCGCTGCGGGCAATATGCTGCCGCTCTACCAGCATGATGGTTGGAAATGTGGAGTGGTGTTAATGAGGGATCTGTTACAGCGGCAAAGCCGACCAGTTGAACGGGCCTTTACCTTCTCAGGTGGTTTCGTGAGTTTAGCCATCTTGTTTGCAATCATTCGCCTTCTCAGTTAACCGTACAGAGAGTTTTCATCGATTGGTGAGCTTGCCGATGGATGGGGCGCAGCTTCGATTCTAAATTCCTTACAAAGCGTGAGCCAGGATTGGCTGCGCTTGCGAGTTCGCCTAACTTCGCGGGGCAAAGTATCCAATGCGCGTGTGAGTCTCGTAGCTGGGATTAGTAGCTTCGACCCGAACGCGACGGAAACTGCCATCACGGGCGCGGTTTAGGGGCGTGTAGTAAAGCGCATATTGATGCCGCAGCTCTTCAGACACCTCTGCATAGGTCGCTTCCAGCGCGGCAAAGCTCCGCGGTTTGTAGAGCCGGCCGCCAGTGGCTGCGGTTAGTTGTTCCAGAGTCTGGTCACTCTCGTCGAGCGCGCGCAAGCCGGCGCGCAGGTCGTCAATTTGCAACTTACTAAAACGCTGCGAGGCGTCGGTACCCTTGGTGAGCTCATCAAGGCTCGCAAGTTTTTCCGCGCGCGAAATCTCAGTGTTGCTGACCACGTAAACGGTAACTTGGGCTTCAAGCAAAGCCCGGGCAGCATTTTCAAGTGTGGTGCCGCGCCCGCTGTCGATGCCATCAGTTAACACGATTATCGCCCGTCGCGATTGCGTAGAACCATACTGCTCGCGGGCCGCCAGCAACAAAGCGTCGTTAAAGCGAGTAAACATTCCCGGCGCGATTCTGGTTAACGCGCGCTGCAATTGGAAGCGGCTCTTGGTCCAGTCCTGGAGTAATTGAACTGAATCGTCAAACTTAATCAGGCTGATACGGTCGTCTGGGCCGAGCCGTGTGGCAAAACCCTCGGCGGCGCGACGAAAGTCATCCAGGTTGCGGGCTGTGGAAGACGAAGCGTCGACCATCAGGATTGCATCCACGGGTATCTGTCGCAGCGCCAGATCGCGCAGCGGTTGCTCGCGGTTGTCTTCGAAAACATGAAAATCGTCACGCGTCAGCGCCGCCACCAAACGTCCATTCGAATCACGCACAGTAACCGGCAGCATCACCTCAGTTGTTTCGACAGAGATTACGTCGCCGGGATTGATTTGCTCTTCGGCTTTTGGTGCTGGGCGCGGTGGTGGAGGGGGAGGTTCGCCCAGTCGGTCGAGCCATGAAGGTGTGGGCGACGGTGAAGGCGAAGCTTTCGAATTCTTGCTTTGCGCGGAGCGGGATTTCTTAAGCGAGTTGGTTTGTGTACCGGCACGCGAGCCATCCTGCGCGTACGCGAGCGGCAGCAGAATGGCCACTGTCAAACAGAGCAATACTCTGGTGACTGGGAATTGTTTATTGCCGAGGGGTCCCATTGGAAGCAGGCGCGGTTTTTGAATCGCTGCTGTCTCCTGTGGCGGTTCTCATTGCCGACAGGATTTTTTCACTAACGCGGTGCTTGCGTAGTTCGGCAAGTTTGCCTGGGGAGAGATCAAATTCAACTGGCGACTGTTCGATGCGCCTGATGATGGTGCCTTCCGAGAATCCGGCTTCGATTAGTTCCACTACTGAGTCGTTGTTGAGGGAGGCCACCTTTTCCAGTTTAAGGGGAGCGCCTGCTTCGGAGGGCGAGCGGAGGATGCGCACGGTTGCAGTGCCCGTAGTTACAGT
>JBDTTW010000163.1:0-3523 GCA_039930405.1 bacterium | reverse complement strand
CTAATGTTGTAATGCTTGATCTTGGAATTGAGCGTGGTCACCTTCAATTTCAGCAAGCGCGCTGCCTGTCTTTGATGACCGGCTGTTTGCAACAGGGCGCACTTGATAAGGTCAATTTCAAAGCGACTAACTTCTTCATAAAAATCGACGCCCTCGCCCAGACTTCTGACCTCGACTTCGCGAATGGCTTGCACTTCGCGCAGCAGCCTGATGGCCAGTTGTTTGACCGTAGTAATTTTTTGTCGCGAAGAATTAAGCGCGCTGGCGCCGTTTGGCGGTAACAATTCCAGCCGGTCATTGCTCCAAATTGAGGCTGAGCTCATAACGTCCTCCTGGCAGTAATTCCAATATAAGTTCGACGCGACAACTTATAACTGGCGACTGGCGCATCGGCGCCGGTTTTGTGACCAACAGGCAGTCGCTTGTGACTAGCGGGCTTTAGCTGAGGGTAATTCCCTCAGGGAAGTTTGCCGAGAGCTTCCTGTAGCTTGTCTCGATGGTTGCGGGAAAGCATCAGTTGAGTGCCGTCGTGCAGGATGATGCGGTACTCCCCGTGAAACCAGGGCTGCAGCTCCTGAATTCGATCCAAGCGAACGATTGAGGAGCGATGAATGCGCACAAACTTCTTGGGATCGAGCTGCGCTTCCAAACTGCTGATGGTTTCGCGTAACAGATGCGATTTCTTTTTGCTGTGTATCGAGACGTAGTTACCTTCAGCTTCGATCCAATCAATCTCGCCCGTTTCCAAAAAATAGATGCGACCCGCCGACTTGATCACCAACCGTTCCAGATAGTTGTTACCGGCTTTCAACTCCTGCAGCAAAGTCAGGATGCGCTGGTCTACACCGCCGCTGCGCTCTTGCAAAATGTGGGCTCTGGCGCGTTGCCAGGCAGCATCAAAACGTTCCTGATCGAACGGCTTGAGTAGATAATCGAGCGCGTTCACTTCAAACGCGCGCACCGCATACTGGTCGTAAGCGGTAACAAAAATAATGTTTGGTATCTCTTCTTTTTCGAGCGCGGAGAGTACTTCAAAGCCGCCCAATTCGGGCATCTGGACATCGAGGAAAAGTAGATCGGGAGCATGCTCGCGAATGGCGGCCAGCGCTTCGACCCCGTTAACCGACTCGCCCACGATGGTTACCTGCGGATCGCTTTGCAGCATTTCGCGCAGCATTTCGCGAGCCAGTGGCTCGTCGTCCACCAACAAAACACGAATCATGGGAGAGTTCGTCATAGTTTGTCTGGTTGCTAAGGCGGCGCGGCGTCCGCTGACAGTTCGCCTGTTGTGGTTACACCACGGCCTCCGAATTTCTGGCAAAAACTTTCTTATTCCGTATTAGTAGGAAGGGCTGGAGAATTAAACGACTTCGGTATTGCCGGCGGCAGTGCCATCTATATGAAAGGGTATTTCAATGGTTACCAGCAACCCGCCCTCGGGGTGGTTGCTTAGATCGAAGAGATGTGCTGCGCCATATAACTGTTCCAGCCGCTTTTCTGTATTAGCCAGGCCCAGACCCTTCTTGAACATATTCTCGGATGTCCGATGACTGGGAAGGCCGGGTCCGTTGTCCCGGACTTTAATACGAAGTGTGCTGTTCCGGCGTTCCGCCTCAATTTCGATGAGACCGGCGGTGGAGCGAGGCGCGATTCCGTGGCGAATTGCGTTCTCGACGATGGGTTGGAGGATGAGGTTGGGGACCTTTGCATCCAGTGTCTGATCAGATACGTCCATGCGCGTGACCAGACGATCCTGAAAGCGGACGCGTTCGATTTCCAGGTAGCAGCGGAGAAAAGTCATCTCCTGTTCGAGCGTGACTTCCTGCGAACCGGAGTTTTCCAGAGTGAGCCGCAAAAAATCTCCCAGTCGCGTAATCATCCGGCGAGCGGCTTCCGGGTCCTTGTTTAGTAAGGCGGAGATTGAGTGCAGGGTATTAAAGAGAAAATGAGGATGGAGCTGCATCTTCAGGGCTTGCAATTGAGCCTGCGAAAGCTGGGCCTCAAGTTGGAAAGTTCTCAACTGCGATTCGCGATAACGACGATAATAACTAAGCGAATAGCTAGTCAAAGCTATCAGCATGTAGATGCCGATGCCCTCGCTGAAATTGGCGACGACAAAGCGGCCCATGCGTTCAAACGAAAACGGCCGGCCCATCGCTCGCCCCCAATACAGCCAAACAAAGATGTGGCCAATTGCGGTAACGATGATGCTCAGGCCAAGACTGATGGGAACATGAAGCAACAAGGCGCGCGGCCAATTGTTCTTTTCGATGGGAATCTTTGACGCGGCCCAAAGCACCAGCGGAGTTGCCAGCGCCCACAGATAGGACCAGGTGAATTGTAAGTAAGCCGCGTCGTACAGCGACATCGGCTGTTCTGATCTATAAGAGGTGAAATAACTCTGAAGAGTGAAGACGAGGCCAACAAAAGTCCAGATTCCCCAGATCAGTGCCAACTGCAGCGAACGGCGCCGCAATCCGGACGGCGGAGCAGGCGCGCCAGTGGCCTCGCTGTCAAAGTAGTGGTTTGTGTTTTCGACCATGCGCCTGCGGCAAATGTTTACTGAAAAAAGAGAGCACCTTGTCTTCGAGGATCTTACGGCCCGCGTAGCTGCTGCACTCAGGACTTTGCAGCAACGAAAAAGATCATGGCGATGATACCGCCACTCCGGCGATCATAGATCAAAGAGTGCAGAGGACATAATCCAACGAATGCAGGCCAGACCGCAGCATTAGACTGTTAATAAGGAGATAGCCAACCAGTTTGTGACGAACTGGCCGCAGCGAATGATCAAGCGGCTTTGCCTGCGGATGCAATTTTGGAAAGACTCAGAACCATGCCCAAAGTTACGGCAAGTCCAACGCGGCCTTGAGTCCCTCTGCGCGTTGGCTGAGCTCCATTGAATTCAATTCGCCAATTCGTTGGGCAAGCTTGGAGCGATCCAATGTGGTCACTTGATGACAGAGCGCGACACTGTCTTTACCAAGGCCGGCGGTCCCTTGCGACAGCACACGGCAGAAGGCCCACGTCCGGCCTGCGCCGGAGAAGTGGAAAGCGGGACAACGATGATCGACCGCCAGCCTTGCGTCTGATTGAAAGCAAGAAATTAGAACTCAACCCGCAGCAAGCGCCCTTCTCAAACAAGACCAAATGGACGCTGCAGAAAGTTTACGAAGAGGAGCTAGTGTTCCGTCACAAACTACGTCACAACAATAAGAAGGGCGGCCGCGCGGGTCGCCTTCTTTTTTAATTTCATTAAGAGATTTTGGCTCCGCAGGTAAGATTCGAACTTACAACCCTCCGGTTAACAGCCGGATGCTCTGCCATTGAGCTACTGCGGAATACGCGCCCCACGGACAAAACCTATGTGAAAGCGCGAAGAAATTTTTATAACAGATGAGATCATGAGCGTCAAGGAAGCTTCGCTAAGCCCAAGCATATCGACTTTACTTGGCCCAATTCCGAACAACGGCCGCCTAAATGCTGAGTTTCGCGTTCCTTCTAAACTTGCGCGCCGCGCCAA
>JBDTTW010000162.1:0-4151 GCA_039930405.1 bacterium | reverse complement strand
GCGGCCTTCCGGCAACTAATCAACTCTCCTTACGCATCTTTCTTAACTATCTTGCCGCCGCGCGTCGATTGAGGTGGTAGTGGCCCAGACTTTAGTCTGTGGCTGCTGAGCCGGAATAGACTAGAGTCTATGCCACAGACTTCGCGCCTGATTCGGGAAGGGTTAAACTGCTTGCGGCGCAGCCTAATGGTTAGTTTTGTTTATTGAGACTTTTATCCAGTTATAATTAATGATGAAACGAACGAACGAGCGATTGATATTGGGAAGACTGAGCCTGCGACAACTGGTGTTGGTTGTGGCATTCCTGTTTGCGTTTACCTGTTTACTGGGTTCCAGCTTCGTGGCCGCGAGAAACCAGGATTCGCGCCCACGCCGCAGCTCGGCGATTGCGCCGCGTTCGGTTCCTACGCCCACGCCATCTCCGACGCCAGTTCCGGCGCGGCCGACACAAACGCCAACACAAACAACTGTTAGTCGTCCGACACCCACGCCGACACCGGTGCCGCGGTCCACGCCGATTGATCGCATTGCGCCGACGCTGGGCGAGCCGCCACCCGCTCCCATTCTTAAACCAAAGCCAACGCCGACGCCGCCCGAGCCAGAGATTGACGAAGGCAGCACCATCGTGGTGAACACCGAGTTGGTCACGCTGAACGTGCGCGTTATCGATCGAAACAATCGTCCCATCGACAACGTCCGGCAAAATGAATTTCACGTTTTCGAAGACGGCGTGCCGCAACCGATCGAAACTTTCAGCCGCGAAGAAGTGCCGATCAGTTATGGACTGGCGGTGGACACCTCGGGCTCGCTGCGTTCGCAATTGCAAGCTGTGATCGATGCCGGCAAGAGCATCATCAACAGCAACAAGTCGGGCGACGAAACATTTCTAGTGCGCTTTATCAGCAGCGATAAGATTGAAACTGTGCAGGACTTTACGCCCAACAAAGATCTTTTGATGGACGGGCTGGACAGCCTTTACGTCGAGGGCGGGCAGACCGCAGTCATCGATGCTGTCTATCTCAGTTCTGAACGCGTTGCCGAATACAAAAAGGGCGACGACAACGACCGGCGGCGGCGCGCGTTAATCGTTATCACTGACGGCGAGGACCGCAATAGTTTCTATAAAGAGCCGCAACTCTTCCAGCGCTTGCGCGAAGAAGACGTGCAAATCTACGTGATCGGTTTCGTCAACGAACTCGATAAAGATGCCGGCTTTATTCGCAAAAGCCCGCGCGACAAAGCCGTCGCCTTGATCAATCGACTGGCGACGGAAACGGGCGGCCGCGCTTTCTTCCCGCAATCAATCTCCGAGTTGCCGCAAATCGCAAATGAGATTGTGCGCGACCTGCGCACGCAGTACGTGCTCTCCTACAACCCTACCAACAAATTGCGCGATGGAACGTTTCGGGCAATTCGCGTGGCAGTCGACGATGCCTCGAGCCGCGACAAGCGCATCGCGCTGACGCGCAACGGACGCACCGTACCGGTGGGAAACACGCAGCCCAAACCTCCAGCAACGCGAACCTCGACCAAGCCTGCGGTCGGAACTAAGCCCTAATTAGCCCCCTCGTCGTAAAGCAAACTGTTAGTTTGCGGTAGATCGCTACATTCAACTCGAATGACTTGCAACCAACGCGAGCTAAGGTTGCTTTACTATTTCTCCCAACTCACAAACCCACAGATGGCATATAATGTCGCCGCTTTCACCACCCCCGTGCTCCTGGGAAGGAAACGCTAATGCCTTGTGATCCCAATTTCTTAGCGAACATCAGAATGTTTGAACACCTTAACGAGGACGACCGCGTCGCCCTCGCCGTAGTTGTTGATGAATTGAAAGTGCCTGAGGGCCACACGCTCTTCCAGGCAGGCGATCCAGGCGATTCCCTCTTCATTGTACGGGAAGGTCAGATCGAACTCTTTATTAAGGACACAGCGGGTCAGAAGATTGTGCTTACCACGGCGCAGTCAGGAGATATGTTCGGCGAACTGGCGATGCTCGATCACGGATCGCGCACCGCAACGGCCTTGGCGCTTACGAATTGCGAGGTGTTGGTACTTGACCGTGGCGATCTGATCCTGCTCTTTCAGCGCAAACCCGAGGCGGCGCTTCACATGCTGGCAGCTTTAAGCGGTCTAACGCGCAAGGCTGATGAGTTGTTGCGCACGCGCGTCTCGCGCAACCTAAACGAAGAGATGCAAGTGCATTCGACGATCCTGCAAAGAATCGCTGATTGGCTCGCATGGTTTAGCGGCAGCATGCCTTTCCTTATCTCGCATACATTTTGGTTTATCATTTGGGTTTCGCTTAACACTTTCATTCTTCGCGATCGTGCCTTTGATCCCTTCCCCTTTGGCCTACTGACCATGATCGTTTCGCTGGAGGCAATTTTCCTGGCGTGCTTTGTACTTATTAGTCAGAACCGACAGGCGGAAAAAGATAAAGTGCGCGCGGATATTGAGTATGAGGTAAACATCAAGGCTGAACTCGAGATTGCGCACTTGCACGAGAAGACCGATCGCCTTTATGAAAACATGATGGCGCGATTCGAGAAACTGGATAGAGCAGGAGCCGCCCAGAGCTAGTTCAACGCCTGCGGTTCTCGTTCGGAACTCTGTTTGACTGCGCGTTCCCCTAAAACTCGCCCTGCGATTTCGGCTTTGCCGCCCCCGGACACGGTCTATGACAATTAGCGCCTGCGCTGTTTGACCAACAACTGCCGGCCCTGCTGCCAACTAATAGATGGTTTGACGGCTCAGGCCCAACAACATAGCATCTCAATCAGTGCTGGCCTCCTTATATCTGCTCCTGGTTATTCTGCTCGTATTGGCCAACGGCTTTTTCGTAGCCGCCGAGTTCGCCTTGGTCGCTGTGCGCCGCTCGCGAATTGCCACTTTGGCCCAGAATGGTAATGGCCGCGCCCAACTCCTGCTCGAGTTGATCGATAGTCTCAACGCTTATATTTCAGCCACGCAGCTTGGCATCACCATGGCCTCGCTGGCGCTGGGCTGGATTGGCGAACCAGTGTTCGCACACTTGCTTGAAGTTCCGCTCAAAGGCCGCGTTTCAGAAACGGTCCTCGATACGCTAGCTTTCGCATTGGCCTTTACGCTGATCACATTTCTGCACATCGTCCTGGGGGAACTAGCGCCAAAAACTCTCGCGCTTGAGCGAACCGAAAAAATCGCGCTGGCAGTAGCGCGGCCGCTCCATCTCTTTTACAGCATTTTCCGCTGGCCCATACGTTTGCTCGACTGGGCTGGTACGCGCACCGTGAGATTGTTTGGGCTGCAGCCCTCGGGTGAGCATGCTTCGATTTACAGCGAAGAAGAAATCCGCCAGCTAATCAATTCGTCTCGTGAAAGCGGACACCTTGGCGCCGATCAACAGAAGTTGATTAACCGCGTGTTTGATTTCAAGGAAACTGAAGTACGCGAAGCGATGATTCCCCGGACCGCGGTGAGCGCGCTGCCTGTCTCCGCAACTCTACCGGAAACAAAGGACGCATTTCGCAAAACGGGATACTCGCGTATGCCGGTCTACCGGGAACGATTGGACGACGTGGTGGGTATCGTCTTCCGCAGAGACATTGAACCTTTTTTAGAAACTCCTGATTTGCCGTTTGCCTTACAAACACTAATGCACGCCCCAGTCTTTATTCCCGACCGGGCTGGTTTGGGTTCTGTGCTAAAGCAGATGCAGGCAACGAAAACGCATTTCGCCTGCGTCATCGACGAGCATGGCGGACTTGAAGGAATTATCACCCTGGAAGATTTGTTGGAAGAGATCGTTGGCGAGATTGACGACGAGTTTGATGAGGAAGTACGCGCACAGATTGTCAGGGATGGCGACGCTTACGTTCTGAGCGGCAGGTTGGTTATCCGCGATGCGAACCGCGTTTTGAAACTGGAACTCCCGGAGCACGAAGGCTTCACGACCATCGCGGGCTTTCTAATGGCTCAAGCCGGCCGCTTGCTGAACGAAGGCGATTCAATAAACCATGAGGGCCATCGTTTCACGGTCGAACGTCTGGAAGGGCGTCGTATTCGCCTCGTCCGGCTTCTTCCCAATTCAGCAAACGTCGCTAACTCGGACAAAATGAAAAACCAAAACGCCCTCAGCGCCGCGATCGCTTTCGTCACCAGTTCAGGCT
>JBDTTW010000161.1:0-3895 GCA_039930405.1 bacterium | reverse complement strand
TACATCGACGGGAAGAAGCTTGATTACAACGCGATCTTCAAGTCATCGATCAGCGGCATGCTGAATGTGCTCGATCCGCATTCAACTTATTTCGATGCAGCTGACTACGCCGCGTTCAGGACTGAACAACGATCGGAATACTTCGGCATAGGCGCCACCATCGGTGACCTGCGCCAGGGCGACAACGTTAATACCTACATTCGCGCAACTTTTGAAGACGCGCCGGCTTACCGCGCCGGTTTGCGTTTTGGCGATCGCATCGTGGCCGTGGACGATCAGTCGATGAAAGGCAAGACCTTTCCCGAAGTCAGAAAATTCCTGCTGGGACCACGCGGCACGGTTGTCAAAGTTACTGTCGAACATCCGGCTACAGGAAAAACTGAAACGGTGACGATTACCCGCGACGCGGTGCCACTGCCGTCGATTCCGCAGGCCTACATGATCAAGCCAGGCGTCGGGTATGTCGCCATGACCGGTGGCTTTAACCTAACTACTGCCGACGAGTTTCAGGCCGCGCTGGAAAGCCTGCACGCGAAAGGCATGAACATGCTGGTGCTTGACCTGCGCGGAAATCGCGGGGGCTTGCTGATTCAAGCGGTGCGCGTAGCTAACACTTTTCTGCAGCGCGAACAATTAATTGTGAGGCAAGAAGGACGAATCAGGGGCAGCTCTGAACCGTTCCGCGCTGTTAACGATGCACCGGATCAAACGCCACTCGTCATCCTGGTCAACAATGACACAGCCTCAGCGGCAGAAATCGTTGCCGGCGCTCTGCAAGACCATGACCGCGCGCTGATCGTCGGCGAGAACACTTTTGGCAAAGGCCTGGTCCAACTTCCGATCCAACTTGAATACGACTCGGCGCTGCTGTTGACGGTGGCGAAGTATTACACGCCTTCGGGCCGTCTAATTCAGCGTGATTATTCGAACAGCGGTGTCTACGACTATTACACGCACGGCGGTGTGGCCGCGAATAAAGAAGCAGGATTGCCAACCGGTGCTGAGAGCCACACAGACACCGGCCGCGCCGTCTACGGCGGCGGCGGTATCGCGCCTGATGAAATGGTGAAACCAGGCAAGATTACGGCGTCGGAAGCGCGCCTAAGCGACGCGATTTTCGCCTTCGCGCTTGAACTGACGCAGGGTCGTGTCGCTGGTTTTGAAAACTATAAGGTGCAAAAAGCGATTCAGTTTGAGCATGACTTACTGCCAACTGATTATCCGGTCACGGATGCGCTCTTCAAACAATTCAAGGAGTACGTTGCGAGCAAGCCCATCCTGAAAGTGACTCCGGAACAACTGGACAAAGGTCGTTCATTTGTCGACCGCCAGCTACGTTTTGAGTTGAGCACCGCCGCGTTCGGTTCGATCGCTGCGCTGCAGGTTTTCAATGAAAGCGATCCGCAAATCGCGCATGCAGTGGCGGCTATGCCGAAAGCGCGGGAACTGGCCCTCGCTGCCAGACGCGCACGCGCTCGAGGCTAAAAAAATCGGACAGGCATTCGTCCTGGTTTGTTTTGATTTGAGGACAGGCATTCGTGCCTGTCCTTTTTTCTGTCCAGGCTTAAAAAGCTTGAGCGTGGGCCAATTCTTGTTCTCTCTGTGCGTCCTTGGTGAGCTCTGTGTCTCGGTGGTGAGCAGTAACTAACAAATGATTCACCACTGAGACACAGAGGACGCCGAGAACCCACAGATAAGATTTTCCATATCCCATTTTCCGTTTCTCACTTACCATTTGACTCACGCGAATGAAACCACTGCTTATCATCGTTAACAATGCCGCTGCCAAGGCGCGACAGGTATGGCCCAACGTCAAAGAGCAATTACTGGCTGGCGGTCTTGAATTTGATGTTCACGAAACAACTCAAGCGGGCGATGCGACTGCGAAAACGCAAGCAGCATTGAAATCCGGCGTAACTACGATTGCCGCAGTCGGCGGCGACGGCACTCTCA
Source organism: bacterium (assembly GCA_039930405.1). Taxonomy (GTDB): domain Bacteria; phylum Acidobacteriota; class Blastocatellia; order Pyrinomonadales; family Pyrinomonadaceae; genus PSRF01. The sequence goes on along the minus strand of JBDTTW010000161.1, from coordinate 1,942 downwards.
GCGAAGTTGCCCGGGGTTTTTTTGAATTTGCGGAGAATCCGGAACAACTGCCGGCGTTGATAAATCCCGCAGCTTCGCTGACCATTCTCCCCGCCGGAACTGGGGATGATTTTGCGCGCGGCTTGAGGGGCCGGCGGGAACCGCTGCGTTACTGGATCGATGTTCTGGCGGCCCATTGCCGCGACCAAAACTCCGAAACTACGCGACAGACGGATGTGCTCTACGGAACCTGCGACAATTACGTGACGCCGTTCATATGTCTTAATGCTTCGACGATGGGCATTGGTGGCGAGACGGCGGCGCGCGTCGCGCGACAGGGAAAGCTTATGCGTTCCTTCTCCGGCGAAGCACGGTTTGCAGCGGCGGCGTTAGCAAGTCTGTTCGCCTGGCGCGAACGACAGGTGCGCATAACTGTCGACGATGAGACTTATGAAGGCGGGATGAACCTGGCCGCGGTTGCGAATGGACTCTACGCCGGCGGCGGCATGATGCTTTCGCCGCAGGCTCAAATCTATGACGGTAAACTGGATGTTGTCTCCGCTTCGGGTTTGTCACGCGCGCAAGTGATGCGCGAGCTGGCACGAATTCATAAAGGCGGACACGTCGCGAATCCGAAGGTGCGCATCCTGCAGGGAACGCGAGTGCGCATCGAAACTTTCAAACCCGAAGATGCAATGCCGATCGAAGCGGATGGGAATGTGCGAGGATTTACGCCGGTTGAGTTTCGGATCATGCCTGGAGCTTTGCGATTTGTGGCGAAAGGAATAAAAGAAAAAGCGGGGGCATGCCCGCCTTCCTGACCTCGAGCTTCTTAAGCTTCGCGCAAAATCGATCTCGGACGTCTCACAAGCATAAAACCAAAGTCAAACTTGATTAGCTCGAGGTCGGGAAGGCGGGTTTACCCCCGCTCTTTCTTTTCGATCGCTGCAATCTTCTCCAGTCTTCTTCGGTGACGCTCCTCGCCGCTGAACCGCGCCGCGACAAACGCGCGAACAATATCAAGCGCCAACTCTTCACCAACGACACGCGCGCCTAAACAAAGCACGTTGCAATCGTCATGTTCGCGGGATTGATGACCGGAGTAAGTGTCGCCGCAGAGCGCGGCGCGAATGCCTGTGAGTTTGTTGGCCGCAACCGAAGCGCCGACGCCGCTGCCACAAATCAGAATGCCAATCTCAGCTTCTCCGCTTTGCACCGCCTGACCAACCTTGACGGCATAATCTGGGTAATCGTCCGGCCGCGAGCCAACGTGCGTCCCGAAATCAATTATCTCATGTCCCGCGCCACGCAATTCTTCAATCACGCGCTCGTTAAGCGGATAACCTCCGTGATCAGCACCGATTGCAATTCGCATTGATTAGATGAGAGCCCGGGCGTGCTGCAAAACATTTTCAACGTTGAAGCCCAACTCGCGCATAGCCACGTCGCCCGGCGCCGACGCGCCAAAACGATCGAGACAAATCACATCGCCCTGTGGACCAACGTAACGATCCCAACCTTGTCGCACGCCGGCTTCAATCGCGAGTCGGGCCGTAACGGATGGCGGCAGCACTTCATCGCGATACGCTTGCGGTTGCTCTTCGAATAGTTCGACACAAGGCAGGGAAACCACGCGAGTCGCGATGCCTTCACTTTGCAGTTTCTCGCGCGCTTCGAGCGCAAGGGAAACCTCCGAACCGGTGGCGATTAGGATTAATTGCGGACCTGGGACTTTCGACTTTGGACTTTCGACTTCGCTTGCTTCGGCAAGAATATAGCCACCGCGGCGCGTTCCTTCAGCTTTCGCAAAACGAGTGCGATCGATCAAGCCAACCTTTTGACGCGTCAGCGCCAGCGCGGTCGGCGCGTGGCGGCGCAGGATCGCAATTCGCCAGGCCTCAGCAACCTCCGCCGGATCAGCAGGACGAATGACGAACAGATGTGGAATCGCGCGCAACGCCGC
>JBDTTW010000160.1:0-5827 GCA_039930405.1 bacterium | reverse complement strand
GAATCTTTCGCCCACTCTTTTCCCAGGGTAGCCGCGCCGCGCGGCAACCCTGGGCTAAATTACTTAACCGCTTCGCGGTAAAATCTCATCCGGACTTGATCAGAGAACCTTGAACTCTGTGCCCACTCAACCCACCAACCTGAAGTCTGTGCTACCTCCGAACGTTAGCCGAGTCCGCGGCGAATGCGTTACATTGTCACCAAGCAGCAGAAATCTGTAGCAACAGGAGTCATAAATGAAACGCAACGCATCAGCGGTCTGGCAGGGCGGTCTTAAGGATGGCAAGGGAACTATTTCGACCGACAGCGGCGTACTCGCAAACACGCAATATTCCTTCAGCACGCGTTTTGAAGATGGCGCCGGCACCAATCCTGAAGAGTTGATCGCGGCCGCGCATGCGGGCTGTTTTTCGATGGCTCTGTCGGGGCAATTAGGCGCGGCGGGATTGACGGCTGAAAGCATCAACACCACAGCCAGCGTGAGTCTGGAAAAAACGGACGCCGGCTTTGCAATCACCAAAGTGCATCTGGAAGTCCGAGCAAAAGTACCAGGCGCAGATCAGGCCGCCTTTGATAAGGCAGCGAGCAATGCCAAGTCCGGCTGTCCGGTGTCTAAAGTACTGAACGCGGAAATAACGATGAATGCCACGCTCGAACAGTAGGCACACAACGGACCGATGAAGAGTCTGGAGTGGGCCCGCGAAGCGTCGCACGCTGCGCGGCGCTTGGTTCTCTTACCTAACATTAACCGCATGACTTGATCAAAATCTCAAGGAGCAACCTGATGCTTCACCGCAAGCGTTCACTCGCAACCGTTGCAATCCTCTTCTTTCTGCTGTCGAGTTTCTGCCTCAGCAGTTACGCGCAAACAGACACCGGGCTGGCTGAGCTCAAGCAGAAAGTCGCCGAACTAACCAAGCAGACGAAATACACCGAAGCCTTGCCGCTGCTCGAGAAACTTGTGGCAGCGGAACCAGGAAACCCGGAAATGGTTTTTCAGCTCGGCTTCGCCCTCGTGGCTCAGGCGAACGCCACCATTGAGACTTCCGATCGACGAGCGTTGCGTGTCAGAGCTCGTAATGCTTTTATCAGGGCCAAAGAACTTGGTGTGCAGGCGCCGGTGGTTGATGCCTTGATTCAAAGCCTGCCTCCGGACGGCTCGGACACAGGAGCGTTCTCGCAAAATCTTTTGGCAAACGCTCTCATGGTTGAGGCGGAAAGTCTGTTCGGTCAGGGCAAGCTCGACGATGCGCTGGCAAAGTATCAGAAAGCGCTGACCCTCGATCCCAAGCTCTATCACGCCGCGCTATTCTCGGGCGACGTTTATATGCAACGAGGAGATTTTGCGCAGGCGTCGGCCTGGTATGAAAGGGCAATCGCCATCGATCCGACGCGCGAGACTGCTTACCGCTATTCGGCAACACCGTTGATGAAGCAGGGCAAAACCGACGCCGCTCGCGAACGCTACATCGAAGCCTTTATCACAGAGCCTTACAATCGTTTTGCGCGCGCCGGATTAATCCAATGGGGACAACTCACCAGGACTTCTCTGGCGCATCCGCAAATCGATATGCCGGCGAACGTAACGTTTGACAAGAAGGGCAAAGCGGATGTGAGTCTCGCTACCAGCGCAGTGCTGGGCGGCAAGGACGATGGTTCGTTCGCCTGGATAATCTATGGCGGAACGCGCTCGATTTGGCGCACAGCAAAGTTTGCCAAAACTTTTCCCGGCGAAAAGACTTACCGTCACTCTCTGGCCGAAGAAGCGGACGCCTTGCGGAGTGTTATTTCGCTCGCAACCAGAGACAACAAAACGAAGCAACTAAGTCCTTCGCTGGGGCAGTTGCAGCAACTGGATAATGAGGGTTTATTGGAAGCTTATATTCTGCTGGCGCGGCCTGACGATGGTATTGTGGTCGACTATCCTGCTTACCTAAAAGCCAATCGCGAGAAATTGCATCGTTACATTGCCCTGCATGTCATTGGCCAGACTACAAAACCGTAAAGCTGAACTAATCAAGGGTTCCATTTCTTAGTTTCTTCGCTGTCTCTCTTAACGTAAATTTGGCCGCGCTGCGTCAGCCCGGATTTTCGCGCGAGTGCATACAAAGCCGAGTCGAGAATGCTCTGGTTTTCCAAACGAAAACTGGTAATGCCGCTGACCTGTGTATCGGGATCGTTGAACTGCACTGTTAGGTAGCGCACCTTTGTTTTGAGCCAGCCTAGAGGAAACAAATAGGGAGCGCTGCTCGCGACTGTGGCAACGCCGGGTCGCTTCTTTTGGGTGTCAGAAAACGCCGAAGTCACCGCGTTATAAGGAATGAAGAAAACTTCCTTTCCGTCTTTGCGGAACAACAAACGCGAATTAGTGTCGTCAAAGTTGAGCGTGCCTTCCATGGTGTGGTTGTAACCAAAGACGCCGCCTTCGTATTTCGCCTTCATGGTTTGCGGCGGAGGAGCAGGCGTCGCCTTTGAGGCGTCGGTCGCGGTGTCGACCGCGCGCGGACGTTGCGCGGAAATGCTCAGGCTTGCCAGCGCCGTCAAAAATAGAATAGACACGAACTTCATTCACTTACCTCCAAGCAAACTTCAAAACTACTTGGCAAACGGGCGCACGCGTTCAGCAGATTCCTTAAAGTCGGAATCATTCGGAGCCAGGCTCAAGCCCTTTTCATAAGCTGCCAACGCTTTTGCATATTGCTTTGTCACTTCGTAAGCGTAACCGAGCTCACGATAGACGTTGATATCGTCGGGTGACTTTTGACTTGCGGTTTGCAAAGCGGCGATTGCCTTGGGAAAATTCTTCGCGCGCGATTGCGCTATCCCCAACAGATAAAAAGTGACGCCCTTGGCGTCGCTGCCTAACGTGGCGCGTTCCAGCGCTGCCGCGGCCCGCGGATATTGCTCAGAACCGATCAGCGCCTGTCCAAACAACGTCACGGCGTCGGCGTCCGTGCGCACCTTTATCAATCCTTCACCCGCGCGCACTGCATTCAAATAATCGGCAGCAGATTTTGTGGTGTCTGTGGTCAATGCTGCGCGGCGTAAATAGGCAGATGTCAACAACGTCCAGGCCGCGGCGAAACGCGGGTCGATCACCGTCACGCGATTAAGCGAGGCGATCGCGCCATCCAGATCGTTTTTGCCGACGGCGATTTGCGCCAAATAAAAGAGTGACGCCGAGTCTTTCGGATTCGCCTTAACGACGGCGTTAAAAGTTTTTTCCGCATCAGCAAGTTTGCCGGTTTTATATTCAGCCAGCCCGCGGTAATAAAGCATCGCCGGATCGGGTTGTGCGCCCGGTCGCGTGGTTGCCGTCACCAGCAAGGGCAACGCACGATCGAATTTTTCCGACAGCACATAAGCCTGGGCCAGCGCATCCGCGGTGTTGACGTCTTCACGTTTGGAAACTTCCTGAAGGTTCATGGCCTTCTCAAGGTCGTCAACCGCCTGGCTGTACTGCTTCAGGTTCAACTCCGCAAAGCCGGCAATCTTCCAGACTTCCGGATCATTGGGAAACTGGACCGCGAGCGCCTTTGCTTCTTTCGCGGCTTCCGCAAACTGCTTCTGTTGCAGCAACTGGTAAGCGTGCGAGGTGTCACCGGCGCCGACCGTATTCACGACTGGCTTGACCGGTTGCACATCAATCAACGGCCGGTCCGCGTTGTTGCGCGCTGTGGGACTTGGCTTTGGCTCCGGCCGCAATAAGGGTTCCTCGGCAGGCTTCAGCGGCTGCCTGGTCACGCGGCGCGGCCGGCTGGATTGGGCGGTCGCGGCGCCAACGAGCAAGAGCGAAGAAAGGCCCAGCAAAAACGTCTGTTGAAAATATCGATTAAGCATAAGGAGTATTCGGGGAGTAGTTTTGAATTCGTGGACCGGTAAACTTAGCGGCCTGGTTTCGGATGCCCGGCGCCGCTTTTTAGTTCGCTCGGGGCCGGCGAAAAGACCACTAACCAGACTACTAATTGGGGCGACAAAAGAAAAGCGGGGGCCGCGGTGAAAACCCGCGTCGTGAGGGCGGCCAGCGCAGCTGAATCTGATATTTGAAGTTTGAGATCTGAAATTCAAAGGGACAGGCGGTTCCGCCTGCCCCTCGAATTAATGGTGGTTGTCGGTCTTGTTAGAAGTTCAGCTTGACGCCAACCTGAAACTGTCGCGGGTCGTAAACCGCGGTCGGTTGGCTGTAATAACGGCCGTTGCCCGCGCGCTGGCCGAATGCGTTGACAGCGCGGAAGTCGGGATTCGCCGCCGCTTCGTTGAAACGATTGAAGAGGTTAAAGCCCTCGACAATCAAATCCAGTCGCACGTTCTCGCTAAAACGAATGCCCCGCATCACGCGCAGGTCCAGCGACATGTAACCGTGCGTAATGCCACTGTTACGCGGCAGGTTGCCGGCGGTGAACGCGGTCGTCGGAGCGAATAAGACGCCAGCGGTATTAAAGCTCGGGCGATCGGTTGAGCCTTGCAAGTCGCCGTTGGTATCTGAACCCGTCAGGATGTTGAAGGGACGGCCCGATGAAATTTCAAGAATCGGCGCGACGGTAAAGTCTGCCAGAAAACGATGCATGGTGCTGTCAGAATTGCGCCAGGCATGGGGTGAAGTGAGCGCGCCGCTGAACACGAACCTATGCCGCTGATCGAAAAGTGAGTCAGCGCGTTCAGCGCGGAAGTTCCGGTTGTCCTGCGGCTTGAGCAGCGTTTGCAGATCGCTTGAATCATCGATCGAATGCGACCAGGTATATGAAGCAAGGAACGTGAAGTTGTTTGCGAAGCGTCGCTTCAACTCCAAATTCAGCGCGTTGTAGTTTGAGTTGCCATCCGACAACTGCGCGTCAACTTCACCGAAAGGCGAAATGAGTCCGGGGGTGCGAAGGGTGGTACCCAGCACACTGTCGAACACTGCTTTGCTAACACCGTTGGCTGCCAGGAAGAAATAGTTCGGGCCATTCGGACGGAAGAAGTTGGCCGCGATCGGACTGACGACGCCTTGTCCTGCAGCATTAATTCCCACCAGTCCGGGGATGACCACCGTATAACCTGGCGGGCAACCGGGAACTGCGCAAGAAGTCGGCAAAGCAAAGAACTGGGCCGCGCCGCTACTCGGTGGGTTGACGCCCGCGAAGCGCCGGAAATTCTCGATCAACAAATCGGCACGTGGCGCGTTGATATCTTCGGGATGCGGCAGATGATGCGCGCCAACAAAAATCCAGCCGGCCGAGAACGACATGTTCTTTGTCAGTTCACGTTCAATAGTCAGGTTCGCCTGGTTGGCGTAGGCATATTCGAAGTTCCTGGCGACGCCAAGCGTAAAGGGAAACAGCGGACCAAACCCGACAAATGTCTGGTCGTTAAAGCGCACGCGTCCCGGCAGATATTGTGCCGACGCGGCTACGCCAGGGGTTGTAAGTCCCGCTGGGCAGAGGGCGTTGGTGGTCGCCGGCGAGCAGACAGTTCCCTGGAAAATTTGCAGCAGGTTGATAGTTTGATTTGACGCCGGGCTACCAGGCAAAACGTTGAAGTATTGTTGTTGCTGTGCTGCATCTGCGATGTCTGAATTGAAGGCGACAGCCAGCAGCGGGTGATCGTAAAACAAGCCGTACGCACCGCGCAGCACCGTCTTACCTTTGCCGCCAATGTCCCAGGCGAACCCTACGCGCGGCGCAAAGTTGTTCGTGTCCCGCGGGAATCCCTGTTGCACGCCCAACACGTTCTGGGCGGCCAGCAGATCGTTGGCTGACAGGGCGATCCGCGTCAGCGGATCCGTAAAGGCTATCGGCGCGATGGTGTCAGTTAGTTCCACGTCATAGCGCACGCCATAGTTAAACGTC
>JBDTTW010000159.1:0-7998 GCA_039930405.1 bacterium | reverse complement strand
CGCGACCCGGTTTCCCGGCGCGGCCACTGCGGCCAATGCGATGCACGTAGTCTTCGGGCGCCATGGGCACGTCATAGTTGATTACATGTGAAATCGCATCCACATCGATGCCGCGAGCGGCGATGTCGGTGGCTACCATTACGCGCGTGCGTCCGCCCTTGAAATCGCGCAACGCTGCTTCGCGCTGCGGTTGGGTGCGATCGGCATGAATTCGATTCACGCTGTGATCGCGCGCGCTCAAAATATGAGAAAGACGCTCGGCGCCGCGGCGGGTACGAGTAAAGACCAGCACGCGCTCAAACGGTTCACGTTCTTTTTCGAGTAGTTCCAGTAACAACGTGGTTTTTGATTCCGCGGCAACTGGATAAGCAAATTGGGCGACAGTCTTCGCCGCACCGCCACGTTTGCTGATCTCAATCATTTTGGGATCGCGCAGCGTCGTCCGGGCAATCTTCTCGATTGACGGCGACATGGTTGCCGAAAAGAGCAACGTTTGCCGCGTCGCCGGCACTTTCTCGAGCACGCGCCGAATTGAAGGCCAGAAGCCCATGTCGAGCATGCGATCGGCTTCATCAAGCACGAGTACTTCAACTCGCGACAAATCAAGCTTTTCGTGTTCCATGAAATCCAGTAAGCGGCCCGGCGTCGCGATCAGAACACCGGCGCCGCGGCGTAAAGCCTCGCGCTGTCTCTGCATGCTGGCGCCGCCGATGATGGCAACACAGCGCGGGCTGCTCTTGAGAGCAAAGTCGCGATAAGCGCTTTCCGTCTGGGATGCCAGTTCGCGCGTTGGCGCGATGATCAGAACGCGAATGCCGGGAAGTGACTTCGCTTTCAGTCGTTGAATGATGGGAAGCAAAAAGGCGGCGGTCTTGCCGGTGCCGGTTTCAGCGCAGCCGATCATATCGCCGCCGCTGAGCACGATCGGAATCGCGCTGCATTGTATTGGTGTAGGTTTGGTGTACCCAAGGGCGGCGCACGCGCGCACCAACTCGGGTATTAAATTTAGTTCAGTGAAACTCATCTGTTCTTTCCGCGCGCACTCATTTGGCGCGCCATGTGTTGACAAAATTCTTGGATAACCGCGGGATGCTTCTCAAAGCATCGCCGATGAGTAACAACTCATCAGCGTGGCTCGCGGCCGTTGTGACTTACAAGTCACGGTTGCCGCTGCCTCCACCACCACGATTGTATGCAGATATACCTTGCCCTTTGCAGGGAATGAAAAGAAGCGGCGAAACGGATGGGCTTCGGTGAAACGGTAGCAGTCGAAGGACCAGGATCGGATGCTCTAATGAGCGGCTTCGTAATGAAATCAGCCTGCTCTCGAACTATCCAAACGCCAGCGCTGTGTTGTGTCTTTTGCGCGGGGCGCATCACCGTCGATGCGCGAGAGAAGGATTAACTGCCAGCTAAGATGCCTCATTTATGGTCCAAGTTGCAAGTCGTCAAGGGACAAACGGCGTGTTTGCCTTCATAAAAGCAGGAATAAGGTCGCTTCAGTCTCTCCTGTTGGGCGCATTACCGGCAGTGATTTCTCAATCATGAGGTGAGCTCCAACCGACCTATTACCCCAAAACGCCCGCTCCACATACGGAATCGTCGTTCAGTTACCTCGTATTCTTTCGCACCCCTAAGGCACCGCACAAAACCCCTCGCGAAATCTACAGTTTTCGTCTCCGGCATAAGGCAGCCGCTGTTGGCACACTCGTTGCCAAAGGGTCTGCGACGGAGGCTAACCGATGAAAAAGATTCTTGCGATTCTGATTTCAATGATTGTCCTTAGCATGACCGCCCTGCCCGCTGCGGCGCAGACGCGCGGCCGTCGTGCAAACACGCAGACTTATTCTCGCTATGATCCACGGTACGACCGTAACGTCTACCCGAACGATCAGACCGTCTACCAGGATTCCTACGGTTACGACAACCGTTCAGTCTGGCAGAAGCACCAGGACAAGCTTACAACTGCGGGGGGCGCGGTGGCCGGAGCCCTTCTTGGTGGCCTGATTGGCGGGAAAAAGGGCGCGATAATTGGGGCGGTTACGGGCGGCGCAGGCGCGGCCGTTTACACCTATAAGATTCGCGACCGCTATCGTCGTTACTAAGATCATCTTCATGAGCCCGGTTGCTGGTTGAAAAATTAGCGACCTTGTTTGAAGCCCGGATGTGAAGGGGAGAGCACATCCGGGCTTCGGCATGTTTGCGAGCCGGCAAGCCCGACCAGACGGTTTGCACCAACACTCGAAGTTCGCTTAACGTAGTCACTCTTGAACGTTCAGAGTGCAGCCACGATTCCTTCCAGCGAACCCTTGATGAAGCACCAGGCCGGACGCGTCCGAAAATTCTTACCAAAACTTGTATTGATTGTTCTCGGCTTATTGTTCGGCGCCGGCATAGCGGAGATTGCCTTGCGCGTGGCTGGCTATACCTATCCGGAGTTTTACGAACTCGATCAAACTCGTGGTTACAGTCTGCGTCCCGGTGTTGCGGGGTTGTATCGTAAAGAAGGCCGGTCTTACGTGCGCATCAATTCCGACGGTCTGCACGACCAGGAACACCCGTTAACGAAACCCGCCAACACTTTCCGCATTGCGCTGATTGGCGACTCGTATGCTGAAGCTCTTTCGGTTTCGCTGGAGCAGACTTTCTGGTCGGTAATGAAAGACAAACTGGGCGAATGTGACGCCGCTTCCGGCAAAGCTATCGAGATTATTAATTTTGGCGTGTCGGGATACGGAACTGCGCAGGAGTTACTGATGCTTGACGACAAGGTCTGGAAATATTCTCCGGACGTCGTGATGCTGGCGGTGACGACGAACAACGACGTGACAGACAACTCACGAGCGCTCAAGCAGGTTGATGAAATACCTTACTTCGTCATTCGCAACAACCAACTGACGCTCGATAATTCATTTCAAAGCTCGCGAACATTTCTTTGGCGCCAGTCCCGCATCAATCGTTTTGGGCGTTGGTTGCGCGACCACTCGCGTTTCGTTCAAGTGGTAATTGAGGGCCACCACGCTCTGAAGATCATGAGTGCGTCCTGGCGCGCCCGTTGGTCGCAACCCGAACCGGCGGTGCCACCGTCAGCTTCGCCGAGTCAAAAACCCAGCGATTCAGCGACCGAGGCGGAATTGGGCACCGACAGTCTTATCTATCGCGAGCCACAAACCGCTGTTTGGACTGCTGCCTGGCAGGTGACGGAAAGCTTGATCACGAAAATGCGTGACGAAGTTCAATCTCGGAAGGCAAAGTTTTTACTCGTCACGCTCAGCAATGGTCCGCAGGTCTCGCCCGAACGCAACGTCCGTGAACAATTGCAAAAGCGGCTGGGTGTCAACGATCTGTTCTATCCCGACAATCGTATTCGTTCCCTCGCCGAGCGCGAAAACATTTCCCTAATCATTCTTGCTCCCGAGTTGCAGCAATTTGCGGAACGCAACCACGTTTTCCTGCATGGGTTCGACAAAAACATCGGCAACGGTCATTGGAATGTGGTTGGAAATCGCGTGGCGGGCGAACTGATCGCGAAAAAAATCTGCGAAGGTGCGCTTCTCAAATAGCGCCGGAGGTGAAGTTTCTGCTAGAAATAGACCAATCAACTTTGCCGGAGATCCGAATGCAATATCACGAGAACGTACTTGCGCTTATTGGCCACACGCCGCTGGTCAAACTAAACCGATTGACACGTGGAATAAAGGCCACTGTGTTGGCGAAAATGGAAAACCTGAATCCTGGTTTTTCGGTCAAGGATCGGATCGGCGTTTCGATGATCGCGGCTGCCGAACGCGAAGGCAAACTTAAGCCCGGCGGCACAATCGTTGAAGCTACTTCGGGAAATACGGGAATCGGACTGGCTCTGGCTGCTGCTGTCAAAGGCTACAAATGCATTTTTGTGATGACTGACAAAGCCTCGGTCGAGAAGGCCCGGTACTTGAAAGCGCTCGGCGCGGATGTGGTGATCACGCCCGTTTCTGCCAAACCCGGGACTCCGGATCACTACGTTTCGACCGCCCAGCGCATAGCGAAAGAAACGCCCAACTCTTTTTATCCCGACCAATATTCCCATCCCGCAAATCCGGAAGCTCACTACCGCACCACTGGTCCAGAGATTTGGGAACAGACCGAAGGCAAGATTACGCATTTCGTCGCCGGCATCGGTACGGGCGGAACTATTTCCGGCACCGGTCGCTTCCTGAAAGAGAAAAATCCGGGTATCAAAATCGTCGGCGCGGATCCATTCGGCTCGATCTTCAAGGCTTACAAGGAGACTGGAAAGATTATCGAAACCACGCCTTATCTGGTTGAAGGTATCGGCCAGGAAGTTGTGCCGCCTAATGTGCACATGCAGTACATCGACCAGGTGATCAATATTAGTGATGGTGATTCGTTTGAGATGTCGCGCCAGTTGGGACGCGTCGAGGGAATCTTCTGCGGCGGCTCGAGCGGCACGAACCTCGCAGCCGCGCTCCAGGTCGCCCGAGATTTGGATGAAGACGCTATCGTTGTTTTTATTATCTGCGACACGGGCGAACACTATCTGAGTAAACACCATTCGGATGAATGGTTGAAAGAGAAGCGTCTGCTTGAGCCGCAGAAGATGACGGCCGGTCTGATTAGCGGCACCAAAGGCGAGCACGCGCCGCAATCGTTGGTATGGGTTTCGCCGGCGGACAAGGTTTCGGATGCCCTCGCGAAGATGAATGAGTTGGGACTGACGCAGCTTCCCGTACTTGAAGAAGGCAAGCCGGTTGGTTCTTTGCGAGAGAATCGTGCGCTGGCAAAAGTTGTGCGCAACCGTCATTTGCTGGAATCGCCCGTCAGTGAAGTCATGGAAGAAAGCTTTCCCACGGTTGATGTCGACGCCAGTGCCTATGACGTTACACATCACCTGCAAGCCAGTCCCGCAGTGCTGGTTGAAGAGTACGGCCGCATCACCGGAATCATCACCAGGCATGACGTGCTGGACTTGAAAATGAACACGACCGGGCCGTTGAATTAATTCTGTGTGTCCTTTGTGCTCTCTGTGTCTCGGTGGTGAATCTTCTGATTGATCGTCCACCACAAAGGCACAAAGAACACAAAGGACGCTCAGAAGAACTAGAGCGGGTCAGCGAGAGGTCACTCAATGAAGGTTGGCATTCTTGGATCAGGCGAAGTGGGCCAGGCGCTCGGTGACGGGTTCGTCAAGCATCGTCATGAGGTAATGCTCGGCACACGCGATCCCGCGAAATTGTCGGATTGGGTTGCGCGCAATCCGGCGGCCCGCGTCGGTAGTTTTGCTGAAGCTGCCGAGTTTGGCGAACTGATTGTTCTGGCAGTCAACGGAAAGGCGTCGTCAGCGGCGCTGGGTTTGGCGGGAGCTGAAAACCTGGCAGGAAAAACAATCATCGATGCTACTAATCCGATCTCGGACGCTCCGCCGGCCAATGGCGTCTTGAGCTTTTTCACCAAGCAAAACGAATCGTTGCTGGAACAACTGCAGCAGGAATTCCCGGACGCGCGGTTCGTTAAAGCGTTCAATTCAGTGGGCAGTGATTTGATGGTGAATCCGAGGCTTGAGGGCGGCCGCCCGACGATGTTCATTTGCGGGAACGACACGGCGGCAAAGAAAGCAGTAACCGAGATACTGGATCAGTTTGGCTGGGAGACTTGCGACATGGGGGCGGGCGAAGCCGCGCGTGCAATTGAACCCCTGGCGATACTTTGGTGCATTCCCGGATTCTTGCGCAACGAATGGGCGCACGCGTTTAAGCTGGTGCGCTAGACACTCGTTCTTAGGCTTGATTGCGATCGTAGGAAGTTACGATTAGACCGTCATCCAAAGGTTGTGAGCCCGCCGTGCGGAATCCTTCGAGATAATTCTGCGGCATGAACGTATCCGCTTTTTCAACTGTCAACGGCACCTCAGTCACAATCCATTTGTCGATGTTAGGCAGGAACGCTTCGTAGACGCTCGCTCCCCCAATCACAAACAGATCAGTGGTTAGGACCTTCGCCATGGCGAGCACCGAGTCGGCGTCTCGCATCACGACAAGTGAATCCTGCGGCGGGATTTCCGCCTTCCGGCTAAGCACTATGTTCAAACGATTCGGCAAGGGTTTCTTCAGGGTGAGCCACGTCTTGTAACCCATCACACAAGCGTTGCCGATCGTCGTTTGCTTGAAAAACTTCATGTCGGCAGAGTAATGCCAGGGCAACTTCCCGCCCTTGCCGATTGCGCCATTCCGATCTACTGCAACTATTCCGATGATCATAAGGTCATGCTGCCTGCGCGATTGTTACACAGCCACGGCTGCGGCGATCTTTCCGTGTGATTGATAGCCCGCGAGGTTTAAATGCTCATAACGCATTGCCAACAAACCTTCGAGCCCTGTCAACTTGTTTTCCGGATCGATAACTTCAAGTTTGGGCAACGGATAAAATTCACGTGACAACAACGTTTCAACTTGCTCCAGGTGGTTTTTGTAAATGTGGTAGTCGCCAAGTGTGTACACAAACTCGCCGGCTTCAAGGCCGGTAACATGAGCCACCAGATGCGTTAGCAGAGCGTACGAACTGATGTTGAAAGGCACGCCCAAAAAAGCATCCGCCGATCGTTGATAGAGCTGGCAATGCAGTAGTCCTGCTTCAACTTTGAACTGAAATAGTGTGTGGCACGGAGGCAGATCAACGTTGTCGGCTTGTCTCGGGTCCCAGCCAGTGACGATCAAGCGGCGCGAGTTTGGGTTGGTCCGAATTTCTTCGATCAACTTTGCAACCTGGTCCACGCCGTTTCGTTCGGGATAATCGCCGCCGAACGAACGCCACAAATATCCGTAGACTGGACCAAGGTCGCCCGCCTCGCGTCTGAAACGGGTCGTGTGTTCCTGGTCCGCCCATTCGGCCCAGATGTCGACGCCTTTTGCTCGCAAATTTGCTTCATTGGTATCGCCGGAAAGAAACCAAAACAGTTCTTCCGCGACCCAGCGAAAGGGAATTTTTTTCGTCGTTACAATCGGAAAGCCGGCGCGTAAATCAAAGCGCGTTTGATAACCGAAATGCGAAATCGTGCCGACGCCGGTGCGGTCCTGATGCTCGCTTCCGTTTTCCAGAATCGATCGCAGTAGATCGTGGTATTGTTTCATGAACTTTTCTTGACAGGATTTACAAGATGAACAATGCCCGAGAAAAATCGCAAACAAATCAGGACAGCATTAACAGGATACACAAACTGGAATCGAAAGCATTGTGTAATATTCTTTCCCATCTTGTTACATCTTGTACATCCTGGCTACGAATCGTGTCCGTTCAGTATAACTTCGCTGCAGCTTAATAAGTAAGCATGAAACAATACAATTTATGTTTCCTCGGGTTTGGAAAAGTTGGACGCGCGCTGGCTCGTTTGCTGGCTGCAAAAGCGGAAGAGCTGCGCGCGACGTACGGCATTGAATATCAAGTCACCGGCGTCGCCAGTCGAACGATCGGTTGGCAAGCAAACGCCGACGGGTTTGGTCTTGCAAGTTTGGGCACTGCCTCCACTCTCGCGGGTGGTTCTAACTCGGAAGGCATCAGCGAATGGTTGCAGGATTCAAAAGCCGACGTTGTTTTTGAAACGACTTCACTTAACCCGGACTTCGGACAACCCGCAATTGATTATCTGCGAACGGTGCTGCAGTCGGGCGCGCACGCAATCACCGCTAATAAGGGCGTGCTGGTTTACGGGTTCCAGGAGTTGAACCAGCTCGCGCGGGCCGGCGGCAAGCAATTTCTTTTCGAGTCTACCGTGCTGGATAGCGCGCCCGTCTTTTCGCTCTTCCGCGAGACCTTGCCGGCGGTGAAGCTTCGTGCGTTCAGCGGCATGTTTAGTTCAACCACCAACATAATTCTCGAGACAATGGAAGCCGGCCGCACCTTTGCTGAAGGATTGAAAACCGCGCAGGAGTTAGGCGTTACGGAAACCGATCCGAGTCACGACATCGATGGTTGGGATGCGACCGTAAAAGTGTGCGCGCTGGC
>JBDTTW010000158.1:0-3508 GCA_039930405.1 bacterium | reverse complement strand
CTCGCCCCCGCTCGAGCGTTAACGGTGCGACGACTAGTTGGCTAATATCTCAAGTTGAGAGTGCTGTAACCACTCACGCCGTCGGCGCTCGAGCGGGGGCAAGCCACCCTTCCCGACCTGATATTTAACGGGGTGATAGTTATAACGTCTCGACCTTCTTCTCCTCCAGCAAACCTTGACGAGTACGCGAAGCAGGAACAGAATGACGAACGTCTAGTTTGACGGTTCTTGCGATTCTCTTTCTTTCAAAAAGGAGGAACTCCCCATGGCAAGCAAGGCCAGCATCGGCGGACATCCGGTCCACCCGATTCTAATCCCATTCCCAATCGCGCTCTGGTCCACGTCGTTTGCCTGTGACGTGATTTTTTATTTTAACCGCAATCCCAGCCTTAACCTGATTGCGAAATTCCTGCTGGCCGCCGGTTGCCTGGGCGCTGTCGCTGCTGCAATCCCGGGAATCATCGACTGGCTGAGTATTAAAGACAGCGGTGTAAAGCGAATCGCGAATTGGCACGCGCGGCTGAACGTCATCGCGCTGATCGTGTTTGCGATTAGTCTTTACTTCCGTATGCAGATCGGCGCGCACTGGGTTAACTACCACCTGCGCATTCCTTTCCTGCTGTCGTTTCTGGGTGTGATCCTGATTTCAATATCGGGCTGGTTAGGCGGCGAGCTTGCTTACAAACATGCTGTGGGAGTTGCGCCGCAACATGATTCGCCGGAGGAAGAAGCGGCGAAGGTTAGGTTGCCGTAGCGCGGGCTGAGCGAGCGCAAAAAACATTTCTCATTCGTCATTTGACAGCGATCATTTGTCATTTGCGAGTTCCAATTGGAAGTGCAACCAATGCAGAACCGCGAGCGGTAGCGACCGGATGTTAGCATTCAATGTTTAAAGCCGCCGCTCAAAGGCTTCCCTTCGTCGCTGACCGTAGCATCCGGTCGCTAGCGCTCGCGGTTCTGCATTGGGCCCGTTCTTGATTCATTGCCAGCAATTCTTCGTGTGTGCAATCGTTGTTGACGAATCCGGTTGAACTTCTAACTTGAATCCGCGAATGACAAATGATCGCTGTCAAATGATCAATGAGAAATGATCCCGCCTTCCCACTCGCCGATCACTCACCCAGTCGGCACCGCTCCCTTTTCACCGGCGAAATCGTAAGTCACATGCAAACGCAGCATCCCGTCCTGCACTTCCGAACGCACATCCTTTACATGCGCCTTGACCGTGCCGTTACTTCCCTTCACCGGAATCATTAGTTGCAACTGTGACGGATGCAGCAACACCAGTGGATTGATCCGCTGATCGATTGCGGTGCGCACAAAGACGGTGACGAAACTGTTGGCAAAGGGTGCAACTCCTTCCAGGTTCACGCCTTCAACATTCACACGGCCATATAGAGTCTGGGCGGGCTGATCAAAGCTCAGTTGAATTGTTGTCTGCGCCCAGCCCTTAAACTGCATGCAGTTTCCCATCAGGCTATAGCTGCCGCTAAAAACGAGCGGCGCCGCGATATTGCCGTCGGCAAACTGCACTGCCGTCTTGACTCCCGATCCCTCCGCGGCAAGCGTCACGCTATTAGCGCAGCCACTTTGAAAAGCAACGTTTTCAATATTTGCAAAAGACGAAGGCGAAGTTGTTTGGGAAAGGTTGAAAGACGGTGGTCCCAAATCGCGGAACAGCGAGGCCAGCATTTCATCCAACAAGCCGCTGCTCACCGACATGACCACGGTACTTGGCGGATCGCCGCCGGCATTAGGCGCTTGCACCTTCGTACCGGGAATGGCTTTCGCGCGCGGAGTACCAAGAAAAAATATGGTGGCCGCGCCGCCGACCACCAAACCAAGAAGTAAGATCAATAGATATCTCATGGTACGTCCTAATAGTTTGATTTCGCTGCAGGCGAAACTGCAGGCGACGCCATCATCGTTGGCGAGGCAGAGTTGGACGCGCCCTGTGGCGCCATGTTGCTCAGCAACGCTTTGACCAGCGCGGCCACAGTCCCGGTGAACGCATCAATTTGCGCGCGCACCTGCTCGGGTGGAACTTTGTTCAGGCCGGCTGGCACTTGGAACAGTGTTGGGTCCACGGTCGTGGTAGTGATGTCTCGCATCTCCGCAACAATCTTTGCACCTTTCACACCCTGAACGTTTCCGCTTGCTTCGGTGTACAACTCCGAACGCAACGGCAGTCCGGTTTCCTTGTCGACATAAACAAACGCTTCGGTGTTTAGCTGGCCTGCTGACGTCGATGTGTTGGTTGTGTTTGCGTAACGATATTTGTCGGCCGTGCGTCCGTTGATCGTGTCGTCGCCAACTCTCTCAACGCCACGCAATTTTTCCAGGTAAGCAACGAGCTGTCCCGGCGTCATTAGCTCTTGTAACTGAAAACCGGTCGCTTCCGGAGTGAGCTCGGCATATTGCTTCCGGCCCGGCGCCAACACAATGTGTTTGTCGCCTTGCTCCAGATAGATCAAATCCGATCCGTCAGGTAGCTTGAAAGCCACGCGGCGATCGGCGCCGCTACGGGCCACGTCCACTGACAACGTGGGAATGCCGACCGTCTTCTGTCCACCTTCAGTTTCGGCACTGAATACCAGCGTGGCGCGATACTGGTCGGGCTCGCGCGCGGCGATCACCACACTCGTGTCAGGAGACATATTCGCGTTGGCATTCGTCGCCGTGTTGGTGTTTACGGTTAGGTTTGTGTTGGCGTTTGTGTCGGTGCGTTGGCAGCCGCTGCCGATCAAAATCATTAGGCCCGCTACAAAAAGACAGAATGATGTCGATGCTTTCAAGTTCACGGTTTTCATAGAATTCTCCGAAGCTTTGAGCGCCTTGCTCGGTTTGTTTAGGGGGCTGTTTTGAGGGAAGTCGTAGGATAGCACGCGACGCTCGGGATTTGTAATGGAAAGGTAAATGATTGACTTAAGGGTCCGTTTTGCAATAGAAGCTGTCTGATCTTCTAACTCCTTCCCGGTGAGTGTGGCCCATGAAACAAATTCCGACCATTCTGGTGCTTGGCTTTGCGTTGTCGTTATGCAACCTCGGTAACAAACTAAAAACTTCCAATTCGGGCGGCTCCGGCTCGGAAAAATCCTCGTCGAGTTCGAGCGGCGCAGCCGAAAAGGGAACGCCAACCGACGCGCAGACTCAGGCGCTGGCCGGGGGCGCCGAAGCAAAATGGAGCCGGCAGGGAATGTCGTGGACGGTGCCGCCAAAATGGAAAGAAGATAGCAACGACGCCAACCAGTTTGTTTGGAGCTCGCCCGGCGGTAGCGAAGCTGGGCACTTGATAGTCAGCATCTCGCCGATGGATGACAGTTTTCCCACTGAGTCGAGCATCCAGGCGTTTTACGATCAGGCCGAGACGCGCCGGAAGCACTTTGAGGTGGACGAGTTGAAGTGGGTGGAGATTAGTGGCTTGAAGGGCGTGCAATTTCGCGAATCGAATCCGCCCGGCCATCTCATGCGCAAGGCGCGAGGATACTGGACCTACTTCGCCGCGAGC
>JBDTTW010000157.1:0-8868 GCA_039930405.1 bacterium | reverse complement strand
GCAAATATTTTGCTGAAGCTTGGGGATTCTTCCAACCATGAATGATTGCCAGCGCCAGCTTGTTTTCAGTTGTGGGATTCGCGGGAAACTTTGTCGTTCCTTGAAACTCAAACGGGTTCAAGATGCGCACGTCTTTGGGCAACGCGCTACGGCCTGCCTTGACAAGCACGACGATGACGATGTCCTGCGCGCCGTCGCCATTGAAATCGCCGGTCATATAAAAAGGCTTAAAGGCGGTGGAGGCTGCCAACGCCGATCCGAAATTCGTTTGTAATGCCGCGGAGACTGCGGCCGACTGCGGCGCGCTTATTTGTGCGTTCCCTGGAGTAGCGGCAACAAAACCAAAGAGCGCGAGAAAGAGAAGAGATAGCGCTAATCTAAACGAGCGCGCAGTTGTTTGGTTGAAAGTTCCGACATGAGTGAGCCTGAGCGGTTCCGTCATCTTTTACTCCTTCTTTTTCATCGCGTGGCTTGATAACAGAATTCTGGTTCCGCGGTCAATGATTTGGGTTCTCGGGTCGTCATGCAGTTTGAATGAATTGAGCAATGCGCACACCCATCCGCTACCGCGGACGGTACTGGCCTCATTGCCACGGCGAGGCCGTTCATTCAAACTGCATCACGACCATCTCTCTCAATTGTACGCTTTGGGTGCGAAGTCAGACTCGGCGAATTTTCCGCAGTACACTTAATGCGATCGAACAGTACAAGAGTTAGAACGAAGAGGCTTTGAATGAGCGCAGACAATCTCCAGCAGCAGTTTGGAAATATTGATATTTACCTCTTTGACCAACTCTTGAAGGGCCGCTTTGTTCCGAGAATGCGCCTGTTGGATGCTGGTTGTGGATCGGGCCGGAATCTCGTCTATTTTCTTCGCAATGGCTATGAAGTCTTCGGTGTCGATCAGTCGGAAGCGGCGATACTCGAGCTTCGCAAGCTGGCTGCTGTTCTCGCGCCACATTTGCCGTCGACCAATTTTCGCGTCGGGCCGGTGGAACGAATGTCGTTTGGGAAAGAAGCAAACAGCAGACAGCAAACAGTCAACAGAAAGACAACATCCGCTACACCCAAACTGGCGGAAGAGTCTAGCGCCGTCTTTGATTGGGTGTTGAGCAGCGCGGTGCTTCACTTTGCCAGCGATGAAGAACAGTGGCAGGCGATGGTCGATGAGATGTGGCGGGTGCTCAAACCCGGCGGAATCTTTTTCGCGCGCCTCGCGTCGACTATCGGCATTCAAGATAAGATTGAGCTAATCGAGGGAAGACGATTTCATCTCCCTGACGGATCAGATCGTTTCCTGGCCGACGAAGCGATGTTGAAAAGAGTAACGGCAGCGGTCGGCGGAGAGTTTATTGAGCCAATTAAGACGACAGTGGTCGAGAACCTGCGCGCCATGACGACGTGGGTGGTTAGAAAGATCTGATCAGTGAAGATGAAGTGACCCGCGAGGGGCCTCTCAAATGTTTGCAGTAGCCAAAAATCATGAATAACCCGTTACCATCCGGGCGAAATCATTATCCAACGCGACGGTGGTTCAAGAAATTGCTCTTGTTCATTGCCGCGGTAGCTATTGCTTTGTTGCTGGCCGAAGGCGCTCTGCGTGTTTTCGGTTTCACCCACTTCAATCCCTACATTGTTGATAAAGACCTGGGCTACTCCCTCAGACCGGATGCCGAAGGTTGGTGGCGGAAGGAAGGATTAACTTACATTAAAATTAATAGTCAGGGTTTGCGTGATCGTGAGCACACGATCGCAAAGCCGGGTGACACCATAAGAATCGCAGTGTTGGGAGACTCCTTTGCTGAGGCCCTTCAGGTCCCAATGGGGAAAACATTTTGGACGGTGATGCAGCAGCAGCTCCAAAATTGCGCGCAGTCTCTCGAAACGAAAGCGTGCAGCATCGCCAGGAACATTGAAGTTTTGAATTTCGGTGTGTCAGGCTTCTCAACCGCCCGCGAATTAATTCTTCTGCGCCAACGCGTTTGGCAATACAGCCCCGACCTTATTGTGCTGCTGGTCACTACCCGTAATGACGTTCGGGATAATTCTCGCGCGTTGGATCCATACGCCACTTCAGGTTTGCCCTATTTTGTTTACATTAACGGGGTCGCTGCAACTAGACGACTCTCGGCTTCAAGCCCGGAACCACTCGTTTAATTTCCGTGTTCAACAATCAGTTGTGGGCCGGGCTTTGAATTATCTGCGAATTCATTCTCGGCTGATGGGGTTGCTCGACACTGCGCGCGAAGCGTATGCATGGCGCAACACACCGGCGGACAAGCATGATAGCTATCCCGCCGAGCCGGGCCTGGATGATGAGGTCTTTCGCGCGCCGGCCAACACCGCTTGGGATGAAGCGTGGACCGTAACCGAGAAATTAATTGTGCAGATGCGTGATGAAGTAAACGCGAAAGGCGCGAAATTTTTGCTGGTAACCGGAAGCACGGGGATCCAGGTTAGTCAGGATGCGCCCCTTCGCGCGACGTATATGAAGCGGCTCGGCGTAGCTACACTTTTTTATCCTGACAGGCGTTTCAAAGCGCTTGGTGACCGCGAGGGCTTTGAAGTTGTAACTCTGGCTCCGCTGCTGCTTGAATACGCGACTCGCAATCAAGTCGTTCTACACGGATCCGGAGAGAGTCACGGCAAGGGCCACTGGAACGAGACTGGCCATCGCGTCGTTGGTGAACTCATCGCGCAGAAAATTTGCCTGCCTGCCTGGTTGCAGATTGATCGCTAACTGATTTTAACTGCTGCTTTAACGACGAAAGCGTTCGGCGCCAGCGAGGAACCGCCGGCCTGGGCCAGATGTCTATGGAACTGGAGATGTGAACCTGAATGTAATTGCGCGGAGATTGCAGGGCTGTGATGGCGGAAACAGAATGATACGAGTGGCTGGTGCAGGGAAAGGCAATCATCAAATTATGACGCGGTGCAATTGCAACCGCTGAGGCAGAATGAGATGTTTGCCGTTTGCCACGATGCAGGATTAGTTCGCCCCCACGCATCGCGTTTTCCGTGTGATCGCACATGTAGATAAGCATCGATATTAGCCGGCGCGCATGGTCCAGGTGGACGGGACGATCGTATCCCATTCGCCCCTGATGTATATCCATTCGGACCCAGAGATCTTCCGCAGCGTGTTCAACCTTGCGCAGTTTCGCGCGCTCTTTATCGATCCGGTCTTCACGATAAGGGACATAACGCGCTCGCGAAAGATCGATCTTGCAACCTTCGCGTTCCCAAATTCCCGCAAATTGTTCGCAACTCCAATCGATAAACATCTGACTGTGAAAAGTATTGAATAAATCCTGCCAGGCGGGTTGCCCTGCGAGCAATTGTTGATACCCCTCATCACCCCAGTAAAGTGAAAAACCTGTCGGCCCAATCCGCGGCGGGCAAGTGGGAAACGATTGGCACAACTCGCGGTAACGCGTTTGCTCAATAAATTCTGGGTGTGAGATGTGGTGAAAGGGCTCGGCCTCAACATTGAGCGGAGAAAGATCACACATCGGGCCTTGCGGCGAAACTGCATAGCTCAACATACGTTGCTGTCTGGCTTCTTCCATCCCGTCAATGAAACGTTGCTACTGGGCGATCGTCTCTTCGAACGCCTGGCTCAAGCTGGCTCTTCGCGCGGCCCGCAATGATTCGAATTTCTCAGGCCGTCTCGTGAGCAACGCGGTCTCGAATAGCTGTTCATACCGCGCTATGATCGACTCAATCGAAAAAGTATCCTTCACTCGTGAGCGTGCCAGCAGACCGAGCGCTGCTCGTTTCTGCGGGCCAAGCTCGATCATTTCTTTCCAGGCCGCAGCCACTGCCCGGGGATCGCGTGTCGGGACAACCCGCCCAGTTTGTCCTAGCACTGCTCGAGAGTCCTTTGCTCGCCGCCTCCTTAACGCGTGGATTAGCCGCATCGCGGTAAACCGGTAGCCAGAGCATCGCGGCAGCTGAGAGTAAGATTAGCAGGGCCATGGCGGCGAGGTTTGAAGGGTGTACGCGGCGCAACTGAAACTGCCGAATGACGAGCATGAGCGCGCCGAGTAGTATGGTTGCAATCAGCACCGGACCCATATCAGATCGGGCCTTCCACAGCACGGCTGCGAATACCGCTCCTAACGTGCCGCGCAATAGAGCCGTGCCCCAGGAATCGAATCGCATCAGTAACCGCACCATGATTAAGATCAGCGCGAGCATTCCCAGAATGAACAGCGAATCTTTTAACAACTGCGTGGTGTGGAGCACAAACGTAGGCCAAAGCGCCACCAGAACTGAGGCAATGAGTGCCGCGCGCACACGGAAAATCTCACTACCGAGCTTGTAAACGAGGATAAGAATTCCGAGATAGTAGAAGAGATTGAGAGGCTCGGCGCTTAGTATGTTGAATCCCAGGATTGCGCCAAACGACGCGAAGCAGATCGAGTAAAGTTTTAGGTGGAAGGGATAAGCGGCACTGAACCATTCATGAAACTTGCCGCTCCAAAGTATTTCTGTAAGTGTTGCTGCATCCTCGCGGTGCCCAACGCCGTCGCTGGCAAACGATACTCCGACTCCGTTTGCGTCGAACGTATCAGGCATGAATGCCTGTCGGCCCAGGGTAAAGATGACCGCAGCCGTCGCGAGATGGAGGATTGCTGCCGCGAGCAACAACCGCAAAACGTTGGACCGAAAGTTTGCACTGTTATGCTTTTTTTGTAAGAACGCGCTTCGCTTCATACCGATTTCTTCGGCGGGCTTTTCCGAAGTGGAACTTCGGGCGACCTGTGCCGGGGTGGAACATAGTAGCGCGGATCAGTCAAACGCGGGGCTATTCACTTGAAGTTGAACTAGTGGGGGAATGGACACACAAGCTTGTCTCTCTCGCTTGCTTTCTGCCTTCTGCCTACTGCTTTCTGCCTACTGTTTTCTGTTTCTTCGGTACCAGTGGCAGCAATTGCCCGTCTTCCAGCGCGCGGCCATCTTCGATGCTGTGCGTATCCACAACGAATTGCGTGCGCCGCGTAACTTGCGACAGCATTTTCTTGCTAGTTTTGTCGTCGAGTCTTGAGACATCGACGCCTGACGATACCAGTTCAGCACGCAAACGGGCTGGACGATTCAGGCCATGATCATAAACATCCGGATAAATGTGCAGCACGCCGCCTTCGACCACCAGCGTGTCGTAATTGATATCAACCGGCAGTGGTTCATCCAGTTTTGCGTAGAGTGTCTTAAAGCTGTGCTTGGCCGCCTCAATTCGCTTCGCCGAAATGGGCACGGCGCGCGCGGCCATTATCTTTTCCGAGAGATCGTAAAGCTCCGAACGCAGCACGCGAACGCATCCATGCGAAACCAGATTACCAACGTCGTTTGCGCCGGCAGCCTGGTGAATTAGATAGCTGTTTCCAAGCGGAATTTTGACTTTGCCCAGCGGGTTGCGCGGGTCGCTTGCCTTTATTACTTCGCCTGGTTTTACTCCTTTATGACTGCTAACCCAATCGCTGTCGGGCGGGATCCACGCCGGATTCCAAATAACTTCGGTCGCCTCACGCTCGCCGACGTAGATCGGATACTCCTTCATGCCGACGCCAACATAGTACGACTTCACTTCTTTGCCGTTCTGCCAAAGCGTCAAGCGAAACGATGGGACATTCAAGGTCAGGCGAATGTCGGGCTGATTCGGCTCAAACTCAGCCGTTTCAATATGTCCGCCGGTCAGTTTGTCTGAACGTTCTGACTCAGCACGATCGGCCGCAGTCTGCGCGTGGACATTGGACCAACCTGCCAAGAGAAATATCGCAACGAATAAAGCAGCGCTGGCGGCGCAAAGTAAATCTGAGATCTTTGGTTTTTGTTTGCACATAGTCCGGTTGAAAAATGGCCTGAGAAACAATCAGGGCAGCCTATCGGAAATTGGAATCTTACGGGATTGTTGCACCGTAGCTTACGGGAGTGAATGGCAAACTAGCAATCGCTCGGTCGATTTGCGTTATGGGTAGAGGTGGCTTTGCAAAAAGAGGCGAGCAGTGCCCGCCTCTAAGCAAATTTGACTAACAAACCACTCACAACAGATAACTCATAACGATTACATATTGTGATTGCCGTTAGCTTTGTGCATGTCATGGCGGCGATGCCGACGATGGCGGCGATGATGTCCACGGCGATGACGCCGGCCGCTCATGTTCATGTTGCTCATGTTGCCGCTCATGGTCGTGCTCGAGTTTGAGTTTTGGGCCGCAGCACTTTCAATTGCCAGACCGCCTAAACAGATTGTGGCCATTAGCGCTAGAACGAAGAAAAACCTTTTCATATTTTTGCTCCTCAAGAATTGAGTCGTAGGTGTCTGGGGGAATGACGGGAATTTATTCTCAATCGGAATGGAAGTCAACGGTTTTGGACTCCGAGCAAGCCAGCCAAACGTGAGGCTTCCGCCTTGAACAGCGGCGACTGGCACTCAGACACGAGCTCCTGATAAACCTGCAGATGTTTGGCCGCACGCTCGCGTTCAGCGTTTGCTTTCTCAGCAGCGCCATTGGCAAACGCCTCCTGGCCCACAGCAAGCAGCGATTCGATGTAGACCGGACCGAGCCAAAGCCGGCTCACCACCGACTCAGTGCTGGAAACCAACTCCAACGCCTCTGTGCACAAACGTTCGGCTTCTTCCGCTTCACCCCGCGCGAGTCGCACCTGCGCCAAAGTACGGCGGCCTTCGGCGCGCGTGTACAGCAGACCCAGCGTTTCCGCCTGAGCAAAATTCTCCTGCGCAAGTTGCAATGCCTGATCCAGGAAACTGACGCCGCGTTTGGCAAGAAAGACCGCGTAATTTCCCTTCATCAACGTTAACAGGCGAACCTCGCCGATGGATTCGCCGAGTGCAATGCCCTCAACGAACTCGCGCTCAGCTCGTTCTTCGTCGATGTACATGGCACACAGCGAAGCGCACATATGGGTCCAACCGCGGCGCTCGCGCGAGTGAATTCGTTCGGCGATCTCGCGCTCGCGCATCGCATAGTTCAACCCCTCCGCAAATTCACCGCGGTTCATTGCATTCTCGCCCAGGTACTCCAAGCCCAACGCCTGCGCAAAGGGGACGTTGTGGGCCGTGCCAAATTCTCCGGACTTGCGAGCCCAAACGTCACCATCGCTGAACAGTCCCGAATGCTGGTAGGCGCCCGCGAGATAGCCATACAACATCGTAATGATTGAAGCTTCCTGTGTAGTCACTGTCTCCGCCACCGCTGCCGGCGCCACCAGTTCAGCCGCGCGCGATAGCAACTCAATCGCTTTCTTGTGACGCCCGGCGAGATGATGAAAACGTCCTTCAGTGGCCAGCGCATGGGCAGTCTCCAGCGGATGAGTCGCCGGGTCAAGCACCTGCAATGCTTCGCGCAGGTGGACCAGGCCGCGCTGATCGCCAATCGTGACCAACGAACTAGCTAGCTGACATTGCAACCGCGCGCGCACGAACGGGTCAGTGGTCAGCGCCAGGGCATGCTCGAAATGCTCGCCGGCCGCGACCATTTCTCCCTGAAGCAAATAAACCTTGCCGATCTCTTCTTCCAGCGCCAGTTGTTCGTCAACTAGATCGAGCGCTTCAGCGCAATCGCGCGCCCGCCCAAACGCCACGATTGCTTCGTCAAATGCAGAAAGGCGTTCGGCTCCGGCGGCGGCCAGTTTCGCGTATTTCAACCCGCTCACGTAGTCGGCGGCCTGAATGTAATGATGGGCCAACTTTTCGACAGCGCAGTGCGAAGTTGTGGCGGTGCGTTCCAAACTTTCGGCGGCCAGGCGATGCAAACGGCGCCGGCGAATCGGGTTCAGCTCTTCGTAGAGCACCTCGCGAATCTTGTCATGAGTAAAGGTAAAAGAGTCGCTGCGATTGGCTGTGATCAGTTGCGCGCCGACGGCTTCGTCCAGGGCATCAAGCAGCGCGTCTTCACTCTGCGCTCCGGATGCTGATTGCAACTCGGCGAAAGTGAACGTCTTTCCCAGGACCGCGCCGGCGCGCAGGACTTCGTTGGCCTCTGTGCTGACGCGATCAAGTCGACTGCCAATCGCTTCCTTCATACTCTGCGGAATCACCAATTCGTCGACGTCGCAACGTTGCCAGCGGCCACTCTCGCGGCGCACTGAGCCCTTTTCGATGAGCGCCTTCAGCACTTCTTCAACGAAGAACGGATTGCCCTCGGTCTCGCGAAACACAGCGTCGGTAAAATCCCCGCTGACGCTCTCGCCGAGCAACGCGCCGAGTTGCGCCGAAGTTTCTGCCGCATCAAAGCGCTTGAGTGCGAGACGCGTCACCAAACGCTCGCGGTTCCAGTCGACCAACGATTTAGCCAACGGGTGCGCGCGGTCCAATTCAGTTTCGCGATAGGCTCCGAGAATTAACACGCGTTCCTCGCGCAGTTGGCGCAGCAGATGGCCCAGCAGCCAAAGCGTGCCGCGGTCGGCCCAGTGCAAATCGTCGGCGTAGAACAGCAGCCCTTTAGGCCCAGCCAAATTCACAAAAACTTTTACGACCGCGTCGAAGAAAAGCAGGCGCTCTTCATGTGGCGGCAGTTCCGCACGTTCGGGAAATGGACCCAGCCGGGTTTGAATTTCGGGGGCGAGCTTCGCAATCTGCGGCGCCGTGTCGCCAAGTTTCGTACGCAGTGCGGCGTCGTCTTTTTCTTCGCGGACCAGACGACGAAAGGCTTCGACGAAAGGCAGATAGGGCGTGGTGGCTTCGTATTCATAGCAGCCGCCCGACAAGACGATGGCGCCATCGACGGAAGCATGGATCGTGACTTCGCGCGCCAGCCGCGTCTTGCCGGCGCCTGGCTCACCGCTGAAAAGGACTGCGTGGCCATGGCCTTCACGCGCGCGATGCCACAACTCAATTGCCTC